>NC_019676.1:2202500-2502500 GCF_000316625.1 Nostoc sp. PCC 7107
TTGTATTCCGTCAAAAAAAGGATACTACTTTTCGGAAGAAAAGACAGAAATTTCAGCCTTTGAGTAGCATTGAGATTTACCCAGGTATCCGCTCCTTTTATACCGACGTTAAAGTTACTCAAAAAAAAGGTTTTGGTTGCTTCAATTTAGCTGTTTATTGGAAAAGGAAGTATCGAGGAAAGCAAGATAAGGAAGCTTGGTATTTATTAACTAATTTACCTGATTTAAACACTGCCCTCAAAATATATGCTCAACGTTTTGGGATTGAGGCGATGTTCAAAGATTGTAAAACAGGTGGGTACAATTTAGAGAGTTCTCAAGCTAATCCTGATAGACTTGTACGTCTAATTTTCTTAATTGCTTTGGCTATGACCAGTGCTTGGTTACATGGGCAAAGAACTAAATTTCAAAAACTTGATTCTTATATTTGTCGCCAAGAAGAAAAAAATAGAACCCAGAAACGTCATAGTAATTTCTGGATAGGTTTATATGGTTTCAATTGGATAGTTGCTTGGTATGGGTGTCAAGCATGGGTCGAGGAACTGGTCGGTTTCAGTCGCAATAAGCAAGCATATTATCAGCGCGGGTTAAGGGCTATGAAGCTTATACAGCAAGCACTTTAGCTTGCTTGTCGCCCCTTGAAGTTTTAGAGAGTCTTTATGTAAGTCCTGCTAATTCATTTCTTGAATTTGTAAGCGGACAGTGTGTTCTGTTGTTCCGCTGAGTTGCAGTTCCATAACTTCCGTACCAAGAGGTTCAATGCAACTGAGGAGCGATCGCAAGTTTGGTGTACTGGCACCAGTATCTACATATAATCTATCTGCTAGGCTACTGATGCGTTTCCAAGTCATGTATAACTTGCCAATTAGTTGTTCCATTTGCGAAGCTTGATTGACTAAATCAGCAGCTACACTTAGACAGCCAACTCTGTGGGCTTCTTCTAAGGCGGTCTCTATGTCGACTTCTTCTTTAGCCAGTGCTTGGACTTGTGCCGCAGATTTGAGATATTTGGCTAACTGTCGCGCTTCTGTAGTTGCCTGCTTAATAGTATCTATATCAGGGTTGGCAATGATTTCTTTTTGAATAAATTTTTGGTGTTGTTCTGGCAATTTTTCCATTTCTTTTACCAGTGGGGCAATATATCGCGGTGGTAAGGAATTATCCGCGGCTTTGACCTTTACTGGTTCAGGGATTAAATCTGAAGACATCGCCATCCATTCATCAGTGAGTTGGCGGACTTCTCGGCGTGTAATGCGATCGCCTTTTTGGGCGGCTTCACTTACCATTTGTTGTACTTCTGGGGAAGATTTCGCTGTTTCGACAAAGGCGCGTTTGCTAAAGTTATTAACTGCGGCAGGTTCCAGTCTACCTTCTTCTAAAAGAGTATCGGCACTGTTGGCTAGTTGAATCCAAGAATAAGCTTGACTTTTGCTAATTTCTCTTTCTTTTAGCCATTTAAGAAAGCCCGTACCGCGTCCATCGCCACCTTTTTTCTCTCTATCGCGTACTGCGCGTAAAATTCGCCCCCGCCAAATTTCTGTTTGCAGGTCAAAGCGATCGCATACTTGCCAAGCTATATCCAACTGCTGTAAAAAATCAGACTCAGGAATTTGCTCATCTTCTGGATCTGGCAGTTCAAAACTGAGATCAGTTGGCTGTTGTAGGGCAGCAGCAAGGTCATTAATAGCGTCGGTATCTTGCACGGTGGAAAACTGACTAGGGTATGCGTCGGCTTATTATGACATAATCTGCGTGTGATAAAGCAAGATTCCGTTTTTGGTTCCTATGTGTACATGCTGGGTGGAAGTAATTAAAGCAAAGTTTTGCGGGTGTAAGAGTGAAGGTTTTTTACACCCTTACACCCATTTACCTCTACACCCTAATATCCATAGTTAATCTACACGTTAAATAGGAATAACAGGACATCCCCTTCTTGGACGATGTACTCTTTTCCTTCACTTCTGACTAAGCCTTTTTCTTTAGCACCTTTCATCGAACCATTGGCTACTAAATCATTGTAAGCAACGGTTTCGGCACGAATAAATCCCCGTTCAAAATCAGAGTGAATGACACCTGCGGCTTGGGGTGCAGACATACCTGCATGAATTGTCCAAGCACGGGTTTCTTTAGGGCCACTGGTGAAATATGTCCGTAAACCCAATAGTGTGTAAGTTGCGCGAATCAAAGATTTCAATCCGCCTTCTTTCGCACCTAAAGATTCTAAGAAATCAGCTTTTTCTTCTTCAGCTAATTCAACTAGTTCTGCTTCTACTTGAGCAGAAACGATGACAACTTGAGCATTTTCTTGCGCTGCGATTGGCCGGACTCTTTCGACAAATTCATTACCTGTGGCTAAGTCATCTTCGGAAACATTAGCCGCGTAGATAATCGGTTTACTAGTTAGCAGTCCTAGCCCTTGAATAATTGCGGATTCTTCTTCATTTAAACTGACTTGACGTACAGATTTACCTTCATTTAAAGCTGCAATTAGTTTTTCGAGAACTGTGATTTCAAATTGAGCATCTTTGCTGGTGCGGGCTTGTTTGCGGGTGCGTTCAATACGGCGCTCAATTTGCCCTAAGTCGGCTAAACCGAGTTCCAAATTAATAATTTCAATATCTCGTGCTGGATCAACAGAACCCGCAACGTGGATAATGTCATCATTCTCGAAACAACGCACCACATGAACGATCGCATCAACTTCTCTAATGTGCGATAAAAACTGATTCCCCAGTCCTTCACCTTGACTTGCACCTTTTACCAAACCGGCAATATCCACAAACTCAACACGGGCTGGGACAATTTGTACAGAACCGGAAATTTGTGACAGCACATTTAACCGTTCATCCGGTACTGCGACAACGCCGACATTCGGTTCAATCGTGCAGAAGGGAAAGTTAGCAGCCTCCGCTTTCGCATTGGCTACTACGGCATTAAATAAAGTAGATTTTCCGACGTTGGGAAGTCCGACAATTCCGGCTCTTAGCATTTTGGAGTTAGATTTTGGATTTTGAATTAAACTACTAAGATAATTCAAACAGGTTCAGGTATGGTTTGGGGGATTGTACCGGGGACAGTTTGGGGAATTGGCGCGGGTACAGTTTCCGGTACAGGTTCGGGAATCACTGGTTGTGGTGTCGGTTCCGGTCTGGGTAGGGGGTTCGGCTGCGGAGTCGGAATTTGTGGTTCGGGAATGGAAATAGCTTGAATATCAATCATGGGTAGTCTGGTTAAATTATCTGACTATCCCCAAGCTAGATGATAACTTCAGATGCTGACATCTGCCTAATTGGTTAGAGGTTGTTTGAAAAGTGGTTGGCTGTGATTTTAGGCACTAATCGATCCCCCCTAACCCCCTTTTTATTTACAGGACTGTTTCATTAGACCTCTTGCACGAATCAAGAAAACAGGGCAAGTTCATAGTTGAGAAGCCCAGCAATCAAATTGCAACGTAGACCAAAACGTTTTCTGCGATTACGGTATTGTTCTTTGAGGATGCGAAAAATCTTCAATCGGCGGTTGATATGTTCACCAACAACAAGTAGTTGAGCTAGATTTCGATGATGCTGACGTTCAGGAGTGGATAAATTAACACCACGAGGCTTTTTAGTGGGAATGCAGCTATGAGTATGGAGTTTAGCTATACCTTGGTAGCCTTTATCTGCTAAACATAACTGTGAAGCATGAAATCTCACTTCCGTGTTTTTTAGTAAGCGGAAGTCATGAATGCGACCAATACCATAAGCCGTACAGATAATTTTGCCACTACTTTGGTCAACTACTAATTGTGCTTTCAAGGTATGACGTTTTTTCTTGCCACTATAGTAGCGACGCTGTTTTTTTTGGGCTTTCCACAGGTGTCTCAGTCACATCTACTACCATTACTTTCCATTCAGATGCTTGCTGATAAAGCTCTTTTTTTCCAGGTAATCGGAATGCTCCCGACTTAATTAAAATATTTTCCACCTTCCCCACTATCCGACATACTGTGGATTCATGTATACCCCAACTTTTAGAGATATGGAAGTAAGTTCGATATTCTCCGGAGGCGGAGCGTCTCCGGCTCCGCGCCAATATTCCAGTGCCACTAGTAAGTGGTCTTCTACTCTTAACTTTGGCTGCCCTCCCTTTTTCCCAGTTCTCACCAGTTCTGGCTTCAGGACTTCTACCATCTTCCCAAATGTAGCTATATGCACCCCACATCAGCGTTTAAATTCTGATGCTGGTAGGTCTTTTATCTGTTCGTAGCTCATTGCTCTTTCATTTTTGACCAGTATTTTTTCATGCTTACATTATTCGTGCAAGAGGTCTATTTAAAATTGTGCCTTGTTCATCAACTTGACATAAAAGCAATTTCTACTTTCTGCTCCTCACCTTCGGTGACAAACATCGGATAAATCAAAGTTTATGAATCGAAACACCAGTGAGATTTTTGATTAAAAGCCAAGTTTGGCTAACTAAATCAGCCTCATTCCAATTATTAGTTGATTTTTGGTAAACATCTGCCCCCAAATTCTCTATGTAATGTCTATCCTGGAATAGTAGGGGAATCACCTTAGCGTAAACTGCCAACAGGTGTTAGATGCTGCAAATAGAACAGATATTACACCACCGTTATCAAATCCAACGGCAACTAGGTAATAATGGCATTCGCCAAACTTGGCTGGCCAAAGATTTACAAGCTGCTGATGGGGAAGAATCATTAGTGGTGGTGAAACTTTTGGCTTTCGGCGGAACTGTCCAGTGGGATGACTTGAAGTTGTTTGAGAGAGAAGCACAAGTTCTCAAACAGCTAAAACATCCGCGCATTCCGCAATACATTGATTACTTTTGTATTGATGACCGCACATTGTGGTTTGGCTTAGTCCAACAATATATTCCTGGGGAATCACTCAAAGAAAAACTCATAGTTGGTAAACGCTGTACAGAAAAGCACGCCAGGAAAATTGCGACTGAGGTTTTAAAAATTCTGATATATCTGCATGAATTGAATCCTGGTGTGTTGCATCGGGATATCAAGCCAAGCAATTTAATTTGGGGTGAAGATAATCAGATTTATTTGGTAGATTTCGGTGCAGTTCAAGATAGAGCTGCTAAAGAAGGTGTGACCTTTACTGTGGTTGGAACTTATGGTTATGCGCCGATGGAACAATTTGGTGGTCGGGCTGTTCCTGCATCTGATTTGTATGCGTTGGGAGCATCGTTAATTCATTTATTAACTGGTGTTCCCCCTGGCGATTTACCGCAACAAGATTTGCGATTACAATTCGCTGATCGAGTGAACGCAAGTTCTAGTTTTGTGCGCTGGTTGCAAAAGATGACTGAACCCGCACCAGAACAACGCTTTAGTAATGCCCGCCAAGCACTGGAGACTTTAAAATCGAATTTGGCTGTCAAACCTGTCAGCCATAAGATAATTAATAATTCTGGTTGTGGGATTAATTCTACGGAACCAGTACCAGAAGAGATTTTGGGATGGAATTGGGGGGCTTTTTTATTACCTTGGTTTTGGTTATGGACTAATCAGGTATGGTGTGGATTGTTTTGTTTTGTACCACAAATTGGTTGGTTTATGGCGATCGCTATGGGGGCAAAAGGTAATGAATGGGCTTGGAGAAGTAGACAATGGCGCAGTATAGAACATTTTAAAGAACATCAACGCGGTTGGGCGATCGCAGGCATTCTCATCGGCGCACCCATGAGTTTGATTTTATGGGTTAGCGCATTTCTAGTTATGAAGTCAATCTTTTAAGGGTGTCTGAGTTGTTTTAGAGAGATATATCCCCGACTTTTTCAAAAAATCGGGGATCTGAACACCAGGATAGATCACTTTTTCGGCAAACTTTATTTAGTATAAATTTCCGGAAACGTGGTTTCAAGTTTAGCTAATTTTGGCAAGTCATGGGCTACGACATAGCGACTATCAGGATTACGGGCAATATAGTTTTGATGGTATTCTTCAGCTTGATAAAAACCTTGTAATGGACTTACTTCGGTGACAATTTGCTTGTTAAAGATTTTCTGCTGATTGAGTTGATCAATATATTTCTGTACTTCTTGTTTTTGTTGGTCGTTAGCAGCAAATATCACTGAACGATATTGTCTACCAGAGTCTGGCCCTTGGCGATTTAATTGCGTCGGGTCATGGGCTACCAAAAAGTAAACTTTTAATAGTTGATTGTAGGAAATCTTTGAGGGATCATAAGTGATTTTGACTGATTCCGCGTGATTAGTAAATCCAGAACTGACAAGTGAGTAGTCTGCGGTTATCGCATCGCCACCAGAAAAGCCAGAAACAACATCAGAGACACCGTTGAGATGCTCAAAAACTGCTTCCATTCCCCAAAAGCAGCCACCACCAAAAACGGCTACCTGTTTATTTTGAGGTGTAATGGTTGAGATATCACTGGCGGGCGTGGGAAACATAACACGGGATACACCATACAGAAGTAGAAAACTCAAGGATATGATCGATAAGTTGCGTACTAAGTGGCGAGAGAGTGTAAAGTTGTTACTTGACATGAGTGTGTAAACTCCTTTGATGATTGATTTAGTTTTTTGGTTATGAGATAGCGATCGCTATCTTGAAATTCAACTCGGTAATAAAAATTTATAAAACTAAGACAGCACAAGACTTTTAACTCTGTTACCTATTACCTGTTCCCTCCTAATAATGTAGGTAATTTCAAAATAAAAATACTGCCATTCCCCAGTTCTGAACGAAGTTCGATTGTACCGCCAATGCACTCTACAAGGCGTTTGACGATACATAAACCCATCCCAGTGCCGCCTGTAGAACGCGTGCGAGACGCATCTACGCGATAAAATGGTTCAAAAATGCGGGACTGTTCTAATAAGGGGATACCACATCCTTTGTCGCTGACTTGAATCATTGCCCAACCATTAGCTTTACTTAACTGCAATGTAATTGGCTCATCAGGATCTGAGTATTTGACTGCATTAGCAATTAAATGACTTAATATCTGCATTAGCTGGTGGCTTTCTGCTTTGACTTCAATCGGAAAAGGTGGGATTTCTAGCTGAATTAACCGATGATGAAATTTTTCTGTCATCCCAGCCATAGCTGCCAGCAAATCATTAAGTAATAAAGGTTCAGTTTCCCAGGGACAAGGAATTGTGCTGTTATCTGCCCGTGCTAAATATAGTAAGTCTTGCAAAATATGATTCATTCTTTCCGCATCAGAAACAGCCATTTCCAGAGTTTCTTTCTGGGAAGCAGCTAAATTATGACTGCGTTGTAAGCTTCTTTGCAGATATCCATAAACCATGCTCAAAGGTGTGCGTAATTCATGGGCTAAATCGCTGAACAACTGGCGCTGCTGTTCTTTGGCTTCTGAAAGTCTGGTTAAAAATTCCATCCATGTCTGGGCTAACTCCTGAATTTCGCTTGGTGTTTGATTCAAACCTAACTGGTGGGGAGTTAGTTCAGTTGTGCAGGTTTCTGCCCATTGATTCATCTGTTGTAATGGTAAAAGCGATCGCTTAATGAACAACGCCGTGAAAACAATTGTAGTAGTAAGCGAGAAAACGCCCATTATTCCCAAACTTTGAATCATCGTCAACAGTTGAGCATCATCAGCAATACCATAATTTTGATGAGCAATCATCAGAAACTGTCTGATTTCCCAACCCGCCCAAATTGTAAAGCTACTTAGTCCGAACGTCACAATTATAATGATGCCAACAGTCAACCGGAAATGAAGTGAAGCAGTGTCAATTCTAGCTACAAAAAACTCAACTAATTTTCTTGGGAAATTTCCGGCAAAATTCATGGGAATATCTCATATATATAGGATTAATATTTGCTTTTTTATTTGCCTTTTTTGCTGTTCCCTCCCTACATAAGTATGTTCAGTAATTAAATCAGAATTCTTATAGCAATTAATTGCCATAAATTGCCCTACCTGAGTTGACCATTCAAAGAAAATCCAAGTACCGCTTTACATAATTTAAATTTAGTCGCATAACACTTGAGAAAAATGAGTTTTTCCTGAATATAGTTAAAGCTTTTGCTGAAAAAAGAGTGGCAGTTATTACTAATAAAATACTTTGTCAGTATCAAACTGGATTTTATCACCCATTGACAATGAGAGATTTGCTTCTGAAATACCCTTATTATGAGGGTGATTTTCTGTGTACTAAAAACCATAATTTACCATGCTGTATAAAGATTTTTTGCCTTATAAGATTATTATTTTAATAGAGTATTTTATAGGCATTTTTACAAAAGTTTAATGTCATAATGAGCTTTCTTTTAAATCAATAAATTAATGTATTAAGTTAGACAGATTTAGCAATATAGCGATTTCCGATCAAGTGAGGTACAGAACTAATGTTTTTGAACGCAGAGGGGCGCAGAGTTAAGCGCAAAGTTGAGGCAGCGCGATCTTGGGGGTTTCCCCCATGAGCGACTGCCGACCCAGAGAGAAGTTGCCAGGAGGTTTCCCTCCAAGCAAACTTTGGTGGAGTTGCCTAATTTGATTAGCAATGTATTTAGTACTTCAGCCGATTAGGAAATGCTATATCAGGTTTCATTTGTGGTAGTTTATCTGCGTTAATACTCACTACAGCCTCAGATTCATCGTTGTCATCTCAAGTCGCATATACAGTTAATGTTCCCAGTATCACCAACTCTGGTGTCCGAAATGATACGCATCTCTAAAATTAATGATCAAGGATGACCTTTACGGGTGATTCTGTAATTTAGACATGTTGTAGCTGATCAACTCTCTGTCGCTAACCAAGCGCGTAAAACTTCTGCTACTGTCCAAGCTTGGGCAGTACATCCACGCGGAGTCATCGGTGCATCCCCATCAAAAATCTCGCTGAGACTACCAACACCGTGTACTGTGAGATGATTAGCCATTGGTTCGAGAAATTGCCGCGCCTGTTGTGGATTTTTGTAGACGCGCAGATGAGCGAGGACAAATGACCCCAACAGCCAACCCCAGACTGTTCCTTGGTGGTATGCTCCATCGCGTTGATACTGATCACCACCGTATATTCCCTGATATTGAGGATGGTCGGGAGAAAGCGATCGCAATCCATGAGAAGTCAGCAGCATTCGTCCACAAACTTCTACGACGCTTTTTTGTTGGGCTGGGGTGAGGGGGCTTTCTGGTAAAGACACAGCAAAAATTTGATTGGGACGCAACGCCCCATCATCACCACCAGGACTATCGATTACGTCATAGCAATAACCTTGCTCCTCATTCCAAAAGCGCGAAAATCTAGCTAAAGCACGGTCTGCCATTGCCTCATACTCTTGATGCGGTTTACCCAGTTGACGGGCAAACTTGGCCATTGTGCGTAAGGCATTATACCAAAGGGCATTAACTTCAATTGGTTTGCCAATTCGCGGTGTTACTACCCAATCTCCAACTTTGGCATCCATCCAAGTCAGTTGTGTACCTGTCACACCTGCATAAAGTAAGCCATCTGTAGGATCAAGGTGGATATCATAGCGTGTGCCGCGACAGTGCCAATAAATGATATCTACCAGGACAGGAAACAACTCACTTAGTAAATTATCGTCGTTTGTGGCGTTGTCATAAGCGCGAATTGCTTCAAAGAACCAAAGTGTAGCATCGACTGTATTGTATTCTGGTTGCTCACCCGCATCGGGAAAGCGATTGGGTAGCATTCCCTGGTTTACATACTTAGCAAAAGTCCGGATAATTGCCCGTGCGACCTCTGGACGACCAGTAGCAATTGTCAACCCAGATAGACTAATCATTGTGTCTCGTCCCCAATCACTAAACCAGGGATAACCCGCAATGATAGTTTTGCCGTGAGCTTCTTCTGGGACTGGGCGGTCAACAATAAACTGGTCAGCAGCTAGTACCAGATGGTTAATCCAGGCGGGAGACTCCTGAGCATCCAGGGGGCGATTACTTTGCCAAAGTTCTGTTAGTTTCTGCTCTTGAGTGCGGCGTAATTTGAGTGCGGTTTCACTGTGCAAATCTGCTAGTTTTACTGTACTGGCGACAAAGGTGACTGCTTCTCCAGGATTGAGTTTCACGGCAAAAGTGCCAGCGTGGAGATGATCTTCTCTGTCGTTCAAGCCCCGATAACGCTCAACTGCCAAGTCAAAGTTATAGTACCAATTGTGAACGAGTGAAGCGCTGCCCTGATCACTCAACAAATAAAATGGTGTCGCACTGGAATCAGCAGTTATGCAAATCCCTTGTTCTACCTGCTCAATAGACATTTGCCAGCCGTTGCTGTGGGTGTCACTGTGATAATCACGGTAGTTGACCATTGCTTTGAGTGTCAGGTGCAAAGGTTGGGTAGCACGCCGCAGAACATATTGGATATATGTTGTGTTTGCGCCTTGCTGCATCCAGATGCGCTTTTCTAACAAAGCATCCGCCACAGCAAAACACCAGAGGGGAATTGCACCTTCTAAAGCAAAAGATTCAATGTGTCGATAACCGTGGGGGCTAACAATTTGATCTGCCCAACGATTTGTATGTAGGGGATAATAGCGATCGCCATACAAAACGGTTTCATCTAATTTTGCCAGCAGTAAAGTACGACCTAATGGTGGCTGTAATGCTGCTACAAGTAAACCGTGATAGCGACGGGTTAGCAACCCAGTCACAGTCCCAGAAGCGTAACCACCTATGCCATTGGTGACTAACCATTCCCGTGTCTCTGCGGTGTCGAGATTGCCACAGATTTCCCGCCCAAATTCCATATACATAAGAAAAATTGAGTGATTTTTTAGGTTATCACCAAAATCTACTCACTACAAAGCGCTATATATGCTTTGCTGTACTAGTATCCTACCGTTATTTTGTCATATTAAATTTACTTAGACACGTACATAATAAATTTCAATGTGGCAAGTTGACCTTTTTCGGAGATACACAAACTATGCCTAGTATTTTTTTGGACTCAAAGTAACAGTATTTAAACTTTTAGATTGGCAATTGCTGTCTTTATCTAACTACTGTCATCCATCTATTGATATGATTTCGGTAATTGATATTTATCTGTTCTCTATTTGGCGAATCCGTTCTTACCCAGGCTAGGCAGTTTCCACGTAAAGATAATCTGGACAAGACAGTAAATTTGCTGTTGTAAAAATGACTGTGTTATTCCAACTGTTTGCTGCAAAATATAAATTTCACAAAACTATAAGTATTTATTCACGGTATTTAAAGTTACCTTTCTAGAAAAAATGTTGTTTTCAATATTTAAATTTAGATTTAACTTATTTTTATGTTTAGATATTTAGCTTACCAAATCAGTATATTCAGTTAAGATTAAGCATGTTTTACTATTTAGTTGCTGGTTCTGGACTGCTAGACTCCCTGGATTAATTTCATTTTGTTATTCAATAGCTGTTAGCCCATATCGCTCCCATGCTGACCTATCATCGCAAGCCTGTGTGCTTATCACTAATTTCCACCGACCTGCCATTCTGGTCAGTGGTAGAAACTGCCGGAACACTGTATCAAAAAGATACTGAACGATTTCATTTACTGTTAACTGCACCGCCTCTAATTACCTGTGAAGTCGAAACTTCTCCAAGTACAGAGGCAACTTTGCCCCACAGAACAAATACTGCCTACGTTCCCAGCAGCCCTAGAATTTTGTGGCTGGAAATTTCTCCATATCGGGTGATTATGACTATGCAAGGTAATTGTCAAGTAAGTTACCGCCACTTCTGGGAACAAGGCGTATATGGTGTTAGCCGTTATTGGTTGCCAACGGAATCATTACAACCACATAATCCGATTCGCTTACGCAATTTTACGAAAACATTAACACTCGCTGGCAAGCAATTTCCCGAACACTTGCGGCTAGAATATGAATTGTGGGCAGAAAAAGTCCAACTGGGATGTTACATCCTCAATTTAGAAATTAAACACTGATAATTCCAACTTTTTGATCATGCCTTTCCCAAACTAGAATTGGGGAAGGCTAAAATTACCAATCTTTACTTTGTTGCTCTCCAAAAACTTATAGCCAGCTTGTTTAAAGGTGATAACGTGAGTCTCCAACAAAGTCGCACTGGCGAAAACAGGCCGCATCTCTAGGTTTTGAGTTGGTTGACCAGTCCTTATCTCATCCGTTGGTTGAGGATGTTTCTTAGGAGGTTTGTCAAATTCACGTTAATTAAGAGCAATACTAAAGAAGTGAAACACAAAAATATTAACCATTTTTTTATTCCTAACAAAAAAAGAAAAGAGGGATTGAACAACCCCTCTTTTCTTTTTATGGAAATCACATTATCTAGATTTACGCTTTGATGACGACAGGCTCATATCCAGCATCATAAGGTGTCACCACAGAGATAAATATCAAGGGTTCATCGCTATGATTGAAAACACCGTGAACAAACTGAATTGGTGCTACAACCACATCACCTGCTGTAATTATTTTGCGAGTACCTTCTTGATCTAAATAATATTGACCACTACCGGATAAGATTGTCCAGGTATCTTGACCATTCGGATGAATGTGCGCTCCAATTTCTTGGCCGGGTTTAACATACCAAGCAACAACAACCGCATCTGGTGATTCCGTCACAACTGAACGGATTGGCTCACTGTCTGTGGGTTGAAAAAAATCTGCGCTCTTGAAAATCCTATCTATATTCATTTTTCTACTAATCCATACTTGAACAAAATGTAAATGGAGAATTTTCGGTACAAGCCCCACCCCTTCAGGGCTGAATTAATCCAAAATACTCGCTGCGCTGCGTACGCTTCTCTAACGCTGCACTATCAAGAGTGTGGAGTCAATCCAAAATCCAAAATCGTCAATCCAAAATTGATTGACATTTTCAATCAAGAAGATGGCAATGCAACTTTCAATCGTTTCAACATAGTTTCTCGTGCTTGCATTGCGAGGTCATCATCTAACGGTTTCAAGCTGATGGGTTGTTGATATTTCAGCCGCAACGCTGTTTGAATTAACCAATCAGCCACAAAGGGGTTTTTGGGTAATAAGGGGCCGTGAGAATAAGTTGCGATCGCATTCTGATAAAATGCGCCTTCTGTACCATCTTCACCATTATTGCCTAAACCATACACCACGCGCCCCAAGGCTTCTACTTTGCCTAATTTGGTGCGTCCACCGTGATTTTCAAACCCAACGAGATAGGGTTTGCGACCTGTCATTTCTGCTAAATCTTGTGCTAGGCGTGAGGCTGTGACTTCAATTACCAAGTTACCAATGCAACGTTTGGTATTTTCCCCAGGATGAATTGAAACTAAATCGAGGATTCCTAACCCATCAATCCGCTGTCCCAGTCCTGGTTCGTAATAATGTCCTAAAAGTTGGGGTGAACCGCAGGTAAAAACTCCTGGTGTCCCATTTTCGATTTTTTCGCGCATTGCATCGGCTTTCGCCCCTTGCAAGTCACGCATGACAATTTCTTGCTGACGGTCTTGTGCGCCACCACCCACAATTACATCGACAGCTTTGATATCTTCGGCGGTGGAGTTTTGGTCTAGAGGTAATATTTTAACCGTGTATCCCCGCCACTGGGCGCGACGTTCTATTGTAATTACATTACCGCGATCGCCATAAGTACTCATCAAGGTCGGATACAACCAACCAATTGTTAATTCTAATTGTTCAGAACTCATAACTCTTTACTGATAACTGATAATTTATAACTTTTTTCTCTCTATGGTTGCAGAATCCGGCGCATATCCACAACCGGAGACGCTGGGGTCAGCATATCGTAAATCCGTCCTCGGTAATGGGTTTGGTAGTTAAAATTTTTGGCTGGATGTATAGCAATTGTTGCCAGGTTTCAGTATTTTAGGTCACAGTTTTGTAATTGTCAGACAGCCATAATCTCCACAGGTAACTGTAAATTTACTAAATGCTGGGTAAACAGTTACACATTTTTGTGCAAATTTCCGAAAAAGTTAACCTTGTTTAACTAAGCAACAAATTGTGAATATCTAAAATGGAGATTATATGCAAGCAATTGAAGCTCCTAATTTGACGGTAATTGCCTTTGAAAATGCAGTTCCTCTGTCTCAACTACCTTCTGTGTGGCAGGATATTGCTAAAGGATTGGCAAATGTGGGCATCTCAGATATACAAAGCTATGTTGAGATGGCACAGTTATTTCAATATAAGTTAGAACAGGGTGATGTTGACTTATTTAACGAACATCCAGAACTAGAATATCTCAAATCTTCATTCTCAGAGCTATTGGGAAAGTTAGCTTGGGAAACCCTAGAATTTTATGGTTATGACTTTATCAAAACTAGCTATCCAGATTTTACTACGCTGCTTGAATATGTAGAATCAAAGGGGGAAGAGTTTGCCAATGAAGTAAAAGTAGCTCGAATAGGCATAGAACTTTTCCAAGAGTTTGGCTATGAACTACCAGCTAGTTTTTATCATGTGCATCTAGCACCAATTTACCGCGATCATGTATTTGAAGAACGCGCTTTAAGGTTTGATAAGCGGGATATCAAACATAAGCGTTCTTGGGATGCGATATTACACGCAGGTAAGGTTTTTGCGATGCAAATGAAGGTGCAAAGTATCGCCTCCAAATATGGCTTTACTTATCAGCATGGTTGTGGTTGCAATTCTCATTTATCTTCTATTGATACATCTCACGGGGTATTTGAGTATGAATTCAATCCCGAAAAGCGTCAACGGTGGTTGAGAAGTTTTATCTGGACTGCTTGGTATGAATACGCTTTCTTTCCTATTGTCCCGAATACCAGTTATTTAGTGTAGGGAGTGAGAAAGATGAGGGAAATGAGAAAGATGATCAAAAATTTTCTCAATTCCCAATTCCCCATTTCCTAAAGAATTTTTCTGCCAGTTAGGATTTCGCGCACTTCTAACATGGCAGAATAAGTAGGAAGAATATGTAAGGTTTCGTTGTCTGCTGTATTTGCTAGTGCAGTTGCGATCGCATGGCGTAAATCTGCTTCTACAATTAAGTTTAAATTACTCTCCAGAGACTTTTCGCTGTAACGGAGACGTAAAGCCATATCATAAACGCGATCGCCGCTGACTACAATAGTTCCGCCACGTTCGACTAATTTTTCTGTATCCACATCCCAAATCCAGGATACATCAGTCCCATCGGGAGTGCGATCGTTCAAAACCATTAGTGTAGTTTTATCTGTACTTTGATTCACTACTCTAATAGTTTCATTAGTCCCTACAGGATTTTTTGATAATAAAATTCTGACCTTTTTACCATCAATAACTAAATCTTCTGCGCGACCAAAAGCCGCTTGGAAGTTGTTAATAGTATCTCTAATTGTGGCTTCATCAACGCCTAATTCAATCGCAGCAGTAGCCGCCGCTAAAGTATTATATTTGTTATACAAACCAACCAGAATTTGACCCCAATCACTACTTTCTAGGGTTGGTTTACTCTTACTAAAACCGCAACTGGGACAAGTAAAATCTCCCAAGTGAGACAAGTAAACGCCTTTGTAATCTAAAGAATGCCCACAATTGGGACAGTAAATAGAATCAACAGCGTGTTGAATCGATTCCAGATATTGTTCTGGTTCATTCAAACCAAAGAATAACACCCGTTGCGGTAACTGCTGACCGAGGTGAGATAAAGTCGGGTCATCAGCATTGGGAATTACTACCGTTTCCTTGGGAAGAGTCGAAATCACCTTTGTCCAGCGTTTGCTGATGGTGTCTACTTCCCCGTACCTGTCGAGTTGGTCGCGGAACAAGTTTAAACATAGGATAATTCGTGGCTGGAGTGGTGCTAAAACCTTCGGTACAATATTTTCGTCTACTTCCAGAATGGCGTAGTCAGCCGCCAGTGTCCCCACCAAGTTAGTATTTTCTAGTAAGGCTGTCATCAAACCATTTTCGAGGTTTGCACCGGTGGAGTTGTGCGCGACGCGATAGCCTTTGCGTTCGAGAATTGTTTTTAACAGCAGCGACGTAGTTGTTTTACCATTTGTCCCAGCAATGATAATTACGCCATTTTTCACCTGCTGACTCAATAATTGCAACAGTCGAGGTTCAATTCTACGGGCAATTGACCCTGGTAATACACTAGCAGCACCTAGACGCAGCGATCGCACTGCAAATGTTACAGTTTTTGCCGCTGATACTGCAAAACCTAGTCGCACTCTATCTATCAGTTTGATTTTCTTTCCCACTTTTTTTACCTTAATCTTCTGATGGTTAGTAATTAATGTAGTTGTAAATTTAATCTTGTGAGTTTAGCGAATCTTGACTCAAAAAGCCAGCACCGAGAAAGTATGAAGTGTGAAAAAGAAATTTCAGACTTCATCCTTAAGACGTTATCTTAAAAAATAGTGCGCGGGTGTAATTACATATCCAGCCCAGGTTGCCGAATTCAGCACCAACTTACAACAAGTCGTAGCTTGCAAGGTTTCTTTTGATGAATAGTACAAAGTTGATTTTTTTACAAAAACAAATGGCTGACTGGCGACGGTTGGTATCAAAATGCCTGTTGTTGCTTGTGTGTTTACTGATGTTCACTATCAAGCCGGCTTTTGCTGGGATTAATGATGATCTTTACGATGGCAATATGTTTGTCGTTTATGCTGGCAATGGTTCCTTAGTACCGCCAAGACAGACACTAGCACAGACTTTAACAGAACATAAACCTGCATTTTTAGCATTTTATGTTGATGACAGCAGCGATTGCAAAAAATATGCCATTGTCATTTCTCGCGTCCAGGAGTTTTACGGACGAGTAGCAGAGATAATCCCAATTGATGTTGATACAATTCCCGTTAAAGAAAAATATGATCCGACAGAACCAGGATATTACTATTCTGGGGGTGTGCCGCAGGTTGTGGTGTTTAATCAGTCAGGCGAAGTGTTGTTAAACAAAAAAGGTCAAGTACCCTTTGAGGAAATAGACGATAAATTCCGAGAGGTGTTTGATTTATTACCGCGTTCTGAATCGGTGGAATTAAAACGGCGTTCTTTCAACGAATTTAGTAGTGAGTTAGCTAAATAACTGCCAGGGTAGACGGAAATGGTCTACCCTGATTTTTAGTACTGTCGGCTACTGCATTCCCATTCATCCAAAGGATAATGTTTAAATAACCTGTTGTCACAACTGCGGGAATTAATTAATAGTCTCAAGTTAAAAACTATTGACTATTGACCCTTGACCCTTGACTAATAACTGATGCCAAAAGTTTACACTACCGAAGAGCTAATCCAAATTTTGGCAGCCGAACGCCAAGCTTGTCTTAAAGGAGAGCGTCTGAAGTTAGAAGTAACGGTCTCTGGCAATCCTGTAATAGACCAGTTTATCAGAACCGATGGTTTCCAAAAGTTCACTGCCTATCAAGATTTTAAGACGGCTATTCACGATTATCAAAGAGAACATCATGTTTCTGGCATTGTCTGGCGCGAAATGACAGTCAAAGGCAAAAGTTTGCGCTATCCAGAAGTAGATACCGAATTAGTAGGGTTGACTAGTGACATCGCAATATTACAATCTGCCAAAAATTCTATATTAAATTTTTGGTATGAAGTAACTACAGATATGGATTTATATTTAAGTTTTAATAACAGTAAGCAATATCAACAAATTACCACAGATGATGTCGAAAGAATTGCTCAAAGAACTGAATGGGCAAGTTTATGGAAGTGGGAAAATCCTAATTTTTTAGAAATGATTTTACAGCTAGGATGGGGTAATCCCGAAGAAGCCAGATATAAACGCGGTAGACCACATTCTGGTAGTGAATATATTCACTCAGTCAACCCAGGTAATTTACCTATCGGTTAAGGTTTTTGGTTTTCATTACATATTTGAGTATTCTCTGGGTATAAACATCCTAGAGGAGATTCTAAAATGAAAGTCCGAGAAGTGATTAAAATTCTAGAAGCAGATGGCTGGTATCTGGCATAAATAAATTCTAAATTTACGCAAGTTAAAAGGTAGGCTGTTTATCCTACCCCAAACAACTAACTAAACTATTTTAAGATGTAGGCGATCGCCAGAACTGGATACGTGCAAATTTTAAATTAACACCTACCCCTTCAATGCTTTTCTAAAGTTGCGGCGATAAGATTGATTAGCGATAAATAAAGCCGGCCATAACAAAGATAAAGCAATGCGATTGAGTAAGGATGGTGTAAAGTTAGTCCTTGTAAATCCAGTCCAAAACTTCCAACCTAAACCGACATAACCTACTATCAAAATAAATACGATTAAGTTGCTCATTTTCAGGAACTCCATTCACTATTGACTAAATTTAAGTTAAGAATTGTCAAAATATCTCACCAATTCTTAATTTATACTGACAAGGTAGATTTTCGCCCTAATGTTAAAACCACTGAAGGATGTATGAGTACATGCTCTGATTCCAGTGTAAAGCAGCATCTCCCATTGTAGCTAGTTAGCCTAGTATCCTAGCGCCCCAACTTAATTAAGCTCAATTATAAAGTTAAAAAGAAATATATTATTCTAGATTTCTCTGTTATTTTTTCGACTTGCTTGCTACCTTGAAAGCGGTTGAAACTGGCATAATAAATAAACTTGATTTCGAGAAACATTTCTTAATTTTTTTTAGACAAATAGGCGGCTGTGTTGAGTAAATATGCTTAACATTTATTTTAGATGTCTCTTGTGGAAGTTCCAGAAATCAGAACATCTATAGGACACTAATGAAAGACACAACCAACTATTTTCATGGGTATGCAAGCAGCGAAGGCTGCAAATAGTTTAGGAGGATTTA
The DNA here is from genome assembly GCF_000316625.1 of Nostoc sp. PCC 7107. Lineage (GTDB taxonomy): Bacteria > Cyanobacteriota > Cyanobacteriia > Cyanobacteriales > Nostocaceae > Nostoc_B. Next base: position 2,221,220 of record NC_019676.1, read on the forward strand.
TGCGTGCAGTACTGATGGCAGGCGGTTCAGGGACACGGCTTCGTCCGTTAACTTGCGATTTACCTAAACCTATGGTGCCGATTCTCAATCGGCCTATTGCCGAACACATTATTAATCTTCTCAAAAGACATCAAATCACAGAAGTAATTGCAACATTACATTACTTACCTGATGTTTTGCGAGATTATTTTCAAGACGGTAGCGATTTTGGCGTACAAATGACCTACGCCGTGGAAGAAGATCAGCCCCTAGGGACAGCAGGCTGTGTCAAAAATATTGCCGAACTTCTGGACGAAACTTTTTTAGTAATTAGCGGCGATAGTATCACAGACTTTGACTTAACAGCAGCACTTGAATTTCATCAACAAAAACAATCAAAAGCCACTTTGATTTTAACTAGGGTTCCCAATCCCATTGAGTTTGGGGTAGTAATTACCGATGAAGCCGGAAAAATTAAGCGATTTTTAGAAAAACCCTCTACAAGCGAAATTTTTTCAGATACAGTCAACACGGGTATTTATATTCTGGAACCCGAAGTTTTAGATTATTTACCAGCTAACACTGAATCTGACTTTTCTAAAGATTTATTCCCCTTTCTTTTGGCAAAAAATGAACCCATGTATGGTTATGTTGCCCAAGGTTACTGGTGTGATGTCGGTCATTTAGATGCTTATCGGGAAGCGCAATATGATGCTTTAGATCGGAAGGTAAAACTCGATTTTGCTTATGAAGAAATTTCTCCTGGTATCTGGATAGGTCAAAATACTTTTGTGGACACGACGGCTCATATTGAAACTCCCACAATTATCGGTGACAATTGCCGAATTGGGGCTAGAGTGCAGATTGAAGCGGGAACTGTGATTGGTGATAATGTTACAGTTGGGGCTGATGCTAATCTCAAGCGTCCGATTGTCTGGAATGGGGCATTTATTGGCGAAGAAGCACATTTAAGTGCCTGTGTGATTTCCCGTGGTAGCCGTGTTGACCGTCGCGCTCATGTATTAGAAGCGGCTGTGGTCGGTTCACTATCTACGGTAGGGGAGGAAGCGCAAATTAATACGGGCGTGCGTGTTTGGCCGAGTAAAAAAATTGAGTCTGGTGCAATTTTAAACATCAACCTAATTTGGGGGAATACTGCCCAACGGAATTTGTTTGGGCAACGTGGTGTGCAAGGATTAGCTAATATCGACATTACGCCAGAATTTGCTGTGCGGTTGGGTTCGGCTTACGGTTCGACGTTAAAACCTGGTTCTAAAGTTACAGTATCGAGAGACCAAAGAAACATTTCTCGGATGGTGACGCGATCGCTCATAGCCGGTTTAATGTCTGTAGGGGTGGATATTCAAAACCTCGATGCTACCGCTATCCCCATCGCCCGGACAGTTATTCCTACTATGTCTGTGGCTGGTGGTATCCATGTCAGGGTACATCCCGATCGCCCAGACTACACCTTAATTGAATTCATGGATGCGAAGGGGATTAACATTTCCAAAGCCCAAGAAAAGAAAATTGAAGGGGCTTATTTTAAAGAAGATATGCGGCGGGCGTTGATTCATGAAGTTGGTGATGTTGCTTATCCCAGCCAAGTCATTGACCGTTACTGCACCGCTTTTGAGAAATTACTACACGTTTCTACCCTCACCAACAGTCGCGCCAAAATCGTCATTGATTATGTTTATGCTGTGTCGGGGGCTGTTTTACCCCAAATGCTAGATAAATTTGGTGCAGATGCAGTGGTGCTAAATGCCAGCTTGAATAAACACGCTGTCACCACGGCTGATCGGGAAGGACTGTTGACTCAGCTAGGCCATGTAGTGGAAGCACTCAAGGCTAATTTTGGTGTGCAAGTCTCAGCTAATGGCGAACAGCTAATTTTAGTAGATGAATCTGGCTTTCCCATTCGTGGTGAAATGTTAACCGCCCTGATGGTTGACATGATATTAACCTCGAACCCCAGAGGTACGGTAGTTGTGCCAGTTCACGCCTCCAGTGCAGTGGAACAAGTCGCCCGTCGCCATGATGGTAGAGTTATTCGTACCAAGGCTAACCCGACAGCTTTAATGGAAGCTTGTCAAAGAAATTCTAATGTCGTGTTGGGAGGTAGTGGTGATACTGGTTTCATTTTCCCGCAGCTACATCCAGGGTTTGATTCCATGTTTTGCATTGCCAAAATTATTGAAATGCTGACAATTCAAGAGCGCTCGCTCGCTACGGCGCGTTCAGAATTACCTCGTGTGATTCACAGAACGCAGACAATTCGCTGTCCTTGGACTGCTAAGGGCGCATTAATGCGTTACTTGGTAGAAACTCACCCAGCCCAAAACCTCGAACTCATCGATGGCGTAAAAATTGGTCAACCTTTCGATGACAATTGGCTGTTAGTTTTACCTGATGCCAGTGAGCCATTAGTACATTTATATGCAAACAGTGGCGATCGCGATTGGGTAGACGACACCATCAGAAACTACCGCCACCGTGTCCAAACCTTCGTCGAAAGACAACAAGAATATCACCCAGCAGAAGTTTGAATGAAGTGCATTTCATTGACGTTAGATGTTAGTTAGTGTATGCCTCATGCAAATAGGAATAGCTAGATTTCTTCCTAAAAATTAGTGTGATCTACACCTAGCCCTGTACTCAAGTACAGGGCTAAAAATTAGCTGATTTTTTCGCTATGACAACACCAATACTAATAAGTATCGTCAATATTTAATAGCTATTGACTGCCAGAAATTCATGTGCCAAGATAGCCCTGAATACTTATTATTTTTTATAAAAATTACTGTTAATTAATGCCTGGATAAATATAGGAATCATATTTAATTTCTGAGAAAAGCCAGTACACCTCCAATTTCCTTCTTTTCTGTCACCTATAGCCTATCTACACAAGTCTGTTCAGTAATCAAATCGGATTTCTATACATAGTTTCAATATATGAAAAATCATGATAATAACAATTCAAAAAAAGCAGCAGCTAATCAACTTATAGTAAAAATTAGACCAATGAAAAATAATGAAATAAATGATTTATTTCAATTACAAGAATTTTCTATACGAACATTAACGTCCCAAGATTATAATCATGAACAAATAGAAGCTATCCTGAATAAAAATAGTCGGTCAAGTTTATTTGTGCAAGGAACAATTACTTTTGTCGCTGAGTGTAATAATCAAACTGTTGGTTTTACTACTTTAAACAAGATTTATCATAGGATTGATGCAGTTTTTGTTCATCCTCATTATGCTTACCAAGGTATTGGCAAAAAATTGATGTTAACGTTAGAGCAGGAAGCTTTAAGCAGTAAAATTAAACAATTAACTGTTTTAGCCTCACTAACATCTGTCGGTTTTTACAAATCACTAGGATATCAATATCAAAATAAAGTAGAACTTTCCGCAGTCAAGATAAAAGTTCCCTGCGCTTTCATGACAAAACAGTTATTGCCTTTTAATACTTTTGAACAGCTTTGCGCCACTGTAATCTCACTTTTCGTTTTTGGTAATTAAGTGATGACGAAACTGAATTATTGTTTCGCATAGCATCAAATATGCGATCGCACTTCTCATAGGCAGATAAAATTTTTGAACTACCTGACTTTTTTGGTTGATACGCTTGTAAATTAAGCCCTTTTATGGAATGAAACAGCCCTGCTTCTTTCTTGATACTAGACTGGCGATTCCCAATTCTGTATAAGCCTTTAACCACCTTTGTACTGTGGCACTTCCTCTTCCCAACACTACCGCTAAATCTTGTATTGTCCTTACCTGACCTATTTTCAGTAAATACAATGCTTGAATACGTTCTTTTCCTAATGCTGTTTTCTGTTTTTTCAGCAGTTCACGTAATTCCTCTGCTGACTCTTCTATTTTTACTTTGGTGACTCCAGCCATGAACTTCTGCTCATATTTCTGACTTAACTATTTCTATCATTTTTTTAGTGAAATGGTATTACGTTATTTTTGCGTAAGTCCTGTCTTTGATAGTTCCGTGTTGTGTGTGGGGATATGATTCTCCTGAATAAAACTGATCTAGCAACTACTGAAAAAATTCGAGAGGTAGAAGGATTTATTCATGATGTCAGAGATGGCGCAAGAATTATACACAGTAAATATGGGGAAGTACCACTACCGTAGTAGATGTTGATGTGTGATGTAGAGACAGAAAATTTTTGTCTCTACATTCTTTATCGAATCAGCACTCAACACTTATGCAGGCTTTTTGCCGATAATAGTTCGGTGACGGGGGTCACTGGCGACTTCAATTGTGGGTGAAAAACCTACTTCTTCCAAGGCTGCTTGAATATCGAAACCGTAATAATCATCACTCCAAGGTTCCGTACTTTTCATTAAAGTAAAGAGGGCAGGTGGGAGATTTTGAATTACAGGCGATCGCGGGTTATTATCTACCAAGGCAATATAACCACCGGGTCTGAGTAGTCGTTTAGCTTCCGCGAAAATTTCTTTACTGGCGTAGCTTGGCAATTCATGACACACAAACTGGAGTGTCACCAAGTCAAAGGAATTATCTGGTAAGCCTGTCTTTTCGGCTCTACCATGAACCCACTGAGAAATTTCATTATTTACATCTCTCGCCTTAGCCACAGCCAACATATAGGGCGATAAATCTAAACCAACAGTGCGAATTGGCTGTTCTTGTTTCTCTTGATAGTAACGATGCAACGCCATCGTCGATAAACCTATCGAGCAGCCCATATCCAGAATTTCCTTCACCTGCAAAGGGCCATAAGCTGCCAAAACATCATGAAAAGTCCCTCTAAGTCTGCCATGAGCCGCTTCCCACGTCAGATTTTCTTGCGGCCAAACACGCAAAGACATAGCGTAGGTAGCTGATTCTGCTTCAAAAGCCGCTTCCCAACAAAGATTACCTTCAGCGTAAGCATGAAATGGTACTTTGTAATATTCTGGATACACAACTTCCGGGTTAGTAACTGCACCTAGGAGTTGTTTGGTCATCAATCCTTGCAGTGCTTCAGCGTTTTTGCGCCAGGGAATTCCATTTTTTTCTGCTGTTGTGATTAATACTTGTCTAGCTTGGTATTTCATCACATTGTAAACAGGTTTGGTATGGATCAGCAGATTAACGAACTTGGAGAGTATGCTTTCACCAGCCCAATCAGGTTTGATTTTATTTTTCATCAGTTTGAGGAAATGAAGCGATAATTGCCTATACCTATTTTAAGTTTGATTGCTGCTTTCAAAAGCATCGTTTTTTCTATTCTTGCTTTTAACTTCCCCAATTTTAGGCTTTTGTGTTTTTTGACCTCAGAGAAAGACCGTAGGATGTGTTACCGCTAACACATCCTACTTAATATTTAGGGTCGTCTATTTACCTGGAGATCAGCTAATAACCATTTTTATCTAAGAGCGTTTCAAATTCAGCTTGTAAAGCCGTAATATCTGCAAGTCTAGCTACAACTAAATTATTCTGTCCAGCGTCACTTAAACGTGCTTTCCAATATTGAATACTGTCTGAATGATTTACCCAAAACTGAATTACTGTGTCTACTACTTGATCTAAATCCCATCCCCATTTTGCTGTTACAGGTTCCACTGTTTCTATAAACGCATCTAGTGTACATATATGTGTTCCAAGATATTCCACAGCTAGATACAGTGGTTTTTGCACATTCTGTTGTTGATGATTAAAAAACTGCAAAACCGGAGATATGCCGACAATATCAAAAGTATACTTCATTGAGTTCCTCCCAACATTTCACTACTTACAAGGAGATTTAGCTTGTGATAATTATGGCTTGTGAAGGTCTCATATCATCTCTAAAAAATAGCATATTTTTGCTTCATATCTGAGGAAATAAACTTATTTGTTTATTAGCACTCCTCAGCTTAGAGTGCTAATTTAAATCATATTTAATGGCTGCTCTATCAAAGAGATTCCGGCATTTTTTTAAGAAATAATCTGTTTTTAATAATTTTTCAATTTTTACCTTTTAAGGCTCGGATATTGGCAATTGCTGGCTGGCAAAATGATGTAGTTGGAGTATTAGAGGTAAATAAATGCAAAAACCGCGGCTGATCAATTATCAGCCGCGGGATGCTAATTATGCTGTAGATATTATTTCTTAGGTTGTGCTTAAATCACAGCATCTTTGACTTTACGTTTTTTTAAGAAATTGGACATAAATGGCCGCTCAAAGAATAAGTAAAACCAATAAGCAATGATGAGTGACATTGCTGTGCCGAGTAAATAGGATGCAGCAGCAAACATATCTGGTGAAATTGGTAGATAGAACAAAAAGTAACGTACAAAAACTAGAACTGGCCCATGAGTTAGATATAAGCTATAAGAAAATGTACCAAGTGCGATCGCCAAAGGATGTTCTAATATCCGTAGTACTAAAGATGGCGGTTTCCCTTCAACTATCGACTTGGTTAAGGCAATAAATAGACAAGCAAATGCAAGACCAGCAAAACTCTGATTAATCCATATATGCAGTCCTAGTCTTCGCCACTCTGTGATAAAGGCTACACAAGTAAAGATGATAGCCAGCCCACCCCAAGGTAGAGAATTTCTCATAGCTACTAGCCGAGGCTTCTGGGAAAATCCAATATCTGCGGCTGCCATTCCTAAACAGAATATGCCTAATAGCCAAGGATTGGCTTGTTCCATAAATCCATTGAACAAGTATACAGGTATTAACCCAATAGCAAAGGCGATGATGACAAGCATCAACAGTCCAAAACACCGCCATATAGGCAACAATAATAATGGAAACAAAAAGTACATTTGCCATTCTGTGGCAATACTCCACATGGGTGGGTTGATAGTAATGTATGTATGTTCACTAAAGTTGTGAACTAATAACAAGTGAGTGATGATATCAACCCAATTAAATTTAGGGTCAAACGAGCCTAACCCTGCCACTTTATCCCATTTAAAACTTGTAAACTGCTCGCAGATAAAAACAATTCCTCCTATTAGTAGGCAGATAAATAAAGCGATGTAGTAAGGGGGTAAAATTCGCCGCGATCGCCTCTTGAGATAATTAATCAAACTTCCTTGTAGCTTACCATCTTGAGAACGCACTACTGGCAGCATTAAAACATAGCCAGACAGCACAATAAAACTAATAACACTAAACGCACCATATTTCATAACTCTCACAAATATAAACCAATGAAAAGGCAATTGTTCTGTGATTGCAGGTTCAACATGAACAAGTACTACGTATAGCGATGCTAATCCACGTAAGCCATCTAAATAAGGAAGATGAAGCCGCTTCTGGGTAGAGTTTTCTGTAATTTTAGTCATGTAGTTAATTTCCTACTATTTTTTCAACGGTAGATACCCAGATTTATTAGTCGTAAAATCCTGGATTGAACTACATCTTGCATTAATTACTTGATTTCCTAAAAAATATTGCGGGAAAAACAAAATAGTTAATCTTGGGTTTTCAAATATTTAAAAAACCAATGCAGTCTTTATGATTAAAAGCTATTCAATTCTGCTTTTAATTGATGTGCATCTACAAAAAATAATGAAATATGATTGTTGCCAGCAAGATGTAATTATTGGAATGCTTATGTTATTTGCCAGCAAATACAAGCATATTAATAAAACTTACGCAGTAATACGCAAAATTAAGGGTTTGATTGAAGATAAAAAGGTATAGAAGTTTAGGTGAGCAAAACCCTTACACCCCTACGCCCAGCCTTAACATATAGCCTTGGTGCGTAAGTCCTGATTAAATTAAGGGGGAGTTTCTCCAACTTCAGCCATTACATTGAAGTTAATCATCGGAGCAAATAAATAAATACTTCCCCGATTACTATAACGGCTTACTTGCAGCCAGTTTTTTGTGTCTGCTGCTGTTTTTATCATTACGTACACAGAGAATTTAATATCTACTCACGCGCCTTTATAGTGACACAATTGATGTGCTTTCACCATCCTAAAAGAGACTTCACAAATTATCATCAAGAAACGATAAAGTTTAAATATTAAATATGAAGATTTAAACTTTGGTAAGATTTTAAAATCCGTATTTTCTGAAATCAAGGAAAGAATTATACAAATTTTAATTTTCACACATCAAATAAACGAACACAAAACATCAGAAATAATACAGATATTAAAAATTATCTACTGTTGTATTATTTGTATTTTATTAATTGATCAACTTCCCCGTATTCAGCAAGTTTTTTACTTGCATTCTAGCAAAAAATAATCAACCAATTAATACATAGATAAAGCTAACTTGAAATATTTCCACAAGCATTTAAATATAATTTTATTCTTGTAATTGTGTTGGATTTTACAAAAAATGTTTTTATTGAATTACCAAAATACCAATAATTATGAGCTATAGTAAACTTCTCACAGTTTTTAATACTTAATGGAAGATCATAACTATGCGTTATTTATCACTTTTTTTGTTCAGTATCTTAACACTTGTCGGGTTGAGTACTAATACTATGGCGCTGGCAAATACACAACCCCAACTTGCCAAAACATATTTAGCCCAAAAACCCAATTGTGATGACCCGCAAACTCAATTAGAAATTAATATCTGCTCTCAGTTGTCATATCAAAATGCAGATAAAAAATTAAACCAAGCTTATAAACAACTGTTACCAAAATTGTCAAAGACTAGACAACAAAAATTAATTGCTGCACAGTTAGCCTGGATTAAGTTTCGTGACGTTAGTTGTGAGTTTGAAAGAAGTGCATACGAAGGGGGAAGTATTGCACCTGCGATTTATGCTGGCTGCTTAGAAGATGCTACAAAACAGCGTACTCAACAATTGCGCGAATATCTTCAACGTGACGATTATTAACAAGAAGATAGGAGACAAAAGGGAAAAGTATTCGATGAAGCAGTTTGTTGGTTTGGTATTTTACCTAACTGATTACTTGTTTTTTGTAAAAAAATGTAAAGTCAATTCAAAATAAAATTGCTTTTAATTAAGCGATCGCAATCCGTTAAGTCACGCACTGCGGTAGTCTAGATGAAAGTGAATGTATCGCCTGGTTTGACATAACGTTATTATGACTTCAGTTGTTTCCAGTGCAACCCGCACTATTCGTATTGGTTCTCGTAAAAGTCAACTTGCTCTAGTTCAAACATACTGGGTAAGAGAGCAATTACAAAGCAGCTTCCCAGATATCACTTTTGAAGTCCACACCATGTCTACCCAAGGCGACAAAATCCTGGATGTAGCGTTGGCGAAGATTGGCGATAAAGGACTTTTTACTAAAGAACTCGAACTGGGAATGATCAACAAAGAAATTGACTTTGCGGTTCATTCCCTCAAGGATCTGCCAACGAATTTACCAGAAGGTTTAACACTAGCGGCAATTACGGAACGGGAAAACCCCGCCGATGCACTAGTTGTTCATGAAAAATATAAAGACAAGCAAATTGAAACTTTGCCAGCAGGTGCAGTAATTGGGACATCTTCATTGAGGCGGTTAGCACAGTTACGCCATCAATTTCCCCACTTTACCTTTAAAGATGTGCGCGGTAACTTGAATACCCGCCTGGCAAAACTTGATGCTGGCGAATATGATGCCCTGATTTTAGCAGCTGCCGGCTTACAACGTTTGGGTATGGGCGATCGCGTACATCAAATTCTCCCCAAAGAAATTTCTCTCCACGCTGTGGGACAAGGTGCATTGGGGATAGAATGTCGTACTGATGATGCAGATTTAATATCCTTACTCAAAGCCATTGAACACCCCGAAACCCGCGATCGCTGTTTAGCAGAAAGATCATTTTTACGGATTCTGGAAGGTGGTTGTCAAGTACCCATCGGTGTAAATACAGAAATTCATGATGGCAATTTAACCCTCACAGGTGTAGTCGCCAGTGTCGATGGCCAGAAAATCGTCAAAGATACCGTCACAGGAACAGCCTCTAACGCTGAAGCGTTAGGTGCAGAATTAGCCAAACTCCTGCGGGAACAAGGCGCACAAGAAATTCTTGAAGAAATCTTCGCCGAAATCCAACGGGGTTCTTAAAATACCGGCAAACAGATGTGGTTAGATAAGAATTGAGCTAAAAGGATGAAGTGTAAAGGATACAGGATCAAAAATCGGTACATGACTCACCCGTAATTAGTGCGGTCAAGATGCGTTGTTTCCGAGATTCCTGCCCCATTCTTACATAGGAGAAGTACCTTTATACTTCAGACTTCCAACTTCAGAATTTTCATAAATATTAGGCAGAACCGGGGAAACAACAAAGACCATGCGGATTCTATTCGTTGCAGCAGAAGCAGCTCCCGTTGCGAAAGTAGGAGGAATGGGTGATGTTGTGGGAGCATTACCTAAAGTCTTGAGAGAAATGGGGCATGATGTCCGCATATTCCTGCCTTATTACGGCTTTTTACCAGACAAAATGGAAGTCCCTAAAGACCCTATTTGGTGGGGATATGCCATGTTTCAGGACTTTGCAGTTTACGAAAGTGTACTGCCCGGTACTGATGTTCCTTTGTATTTATTTGGACATCCTGCTTTTAATCCTCGCCGGGTCTATGGAGGAGAAGATGAAGATTGGCGGTTCACCTTTTTTGCGAATGGTGCAGCTGAATTCTGCTGGAATTACTGGAAACCAGACGTTATCCACTGTCATGATTGGCACACAGGGATGATTCCTGTATGGATGCACCAAGACCCAGATATCACCACAGTGTTTACCATTCATAACCTGGCTTATCAAGGGCCGTGGCGTTGGTATTTGGATAAAATTACTTGGTGTCCTTGGTATATGCAGGGACACAATACAATGGCAGCTGCGGTGCAATTTGCTGATAGGGTAAATACTGTTTCCCCAACTTATGCCGAACAAATTCAAACACCTGCTTACGGTGAAACTATTGAAGGTTTACTGTCATTTATTAGCGGTAAACTATCAGGGATTGTTAATGGGATAGATACTGAGATTTATAACCCAGCAGATGATAAATATATTACTCAGACTTTCACTACCGATACTTTAGATCAACGTAAGAAAAACAAAATTGCTTTACAAGAAGAAATGGGTTTAGAGGTCAACTCTCAAGCCTTTTTAATCGGGATGGTGAGCCGATTAGTCGAGCAAAAAGGCTTAGATTTGGTCATTCAAATTTTAGATCGCTTCATGGCCTATACAGATGCCCAATTTGTGTTGTTAGGGACAGGCGATCGCTATTATGAAACTCAAATGTGGCAATTAGCATCCCGCTATCCCGGACGTATGGCTACTTATTTGCTGTATAACGATGCCCTATCCCGGCGGATATATGCGGGTACTGATGCCTTTTTAATGCCTAGTCGTTTTGAACCCTGCGGTATTAGCCAAATGATGGCGATGCGTTACGGTTCCGTCCCCATCGTCCGCCGTACTGGGGGATTAGTTGACACTGTAACCCACCACGACCCAGTTAATGAAGCTGGTACAGGTTATTGCTTTGACCGCTACGAACCCTTGGATTTGTTTACCTGCATGATTCGCGCTTGGGAAGGTTTTCGTTTCAAACCTCAGTGGGGCGAACTGCAAAAACGCGGGATGAATCAAGACTTTAGTTGGTATCGTTCAGCCAAGCAATACGATAAATTGTATCGTTCAATGTTTGGTTTACCAGACCCAGAGGAAGCAGCACCACAGCCAGAGTTAGTTTTAAATCAGTAGGTTTTTTAACGCAAAGTGGCGCAGAGGTTAACGCAGAGGAACACGGAGTTTTTGTTTTGCTTCTGCGTTCATCTGCGTCTATCCGCGGTTAATTACTGTCTAAATATTTTGCACAATCTAAAAAATTCGATTTTAGGTATGACCAACTCCAAAGCATTATGAATTGGTATAGACCAATAATTGAAGCTGATAACTATGATGGTCTAGTTTGTATTAATAGAGAAGATGCTGTCTTCGTTTCTAACTTTAATAGAGACTGGTATCGCTACCGAAAAAACGTTGAGTGGAAAAAGATTCTTGTTGAAACTTATTCAGAAGAGCAAGTAGGCGACTTTCCTAGTTTTATTGCTCAAGAACTTGTGTTTAATGAAAGAGCATGGCAAGTAATACAACCACTAATTGCAACTTCTGTTGAGCCACTTCCTCTTATTTGTAAAGATGGGAAGCAGTATATAACTCTAAAAATTCTTGATTTAGTTGATTGCTTAGATTATTCTCGATCAGTATATCGACAATCTGCTGGTGGTTTTATACAGATTGATTTATACTTTTTTCATGAGCAGATGATAGCAGGTAAAGATATTTTTTGGCTATCAAAAGCTTATCATACTGTTGTTTCACAAAAGTTTAAAAACATTATAGAAGAAAATAAACTGAAAGGTTTATCATTTAGAAAACTCTGCGGATAATGACTGAGGAACGAGAAAGAGCCGATAATGATTCGCCGTGGAAAGAAATTTTAGAAGCATACTTTCCTCAAGCGATGCAGTTTTTCTTCCCCCAAACAGCAGCACTTATAAACTGGCAACGTCCCCACGAGTTTCTCGATAAGGAATTTCAACAAATATCTCGTGAAGCCGAACTGGGGAGAAGATACGCCGATAAATTAGTCAAAGTTTGGCAAATTGACGGGGAAGAAGTTTGGCTGTTAATTCATATCGAAATTCAGGCGAAACCAGAAGATAATTTCGCCGAAAGGATGTTTTCTTACAACCTGCGAATTTTTGATAAATTTGCTAAACCAGCCATCAGCCTAGCAATTTTGTGTGATGCTGACTCCACTTGGAGACCAACTGAATATAGTTACAATTATCCTGATTGCAGTCTGGTTTTTAAATTTGGTACCGTCAAACTGCTGGATTATCAAAACCGCTGGACAGAATTAGCAGCCAGCGACAACCCTTTTGCGACAGTTGTCATGGCGCATTTAAAAACGCAGCAAACTAGCAAACAGCCAGGAGAACGGAAAAATTGGAAATTCAGCTTAATTCGCCGACTCTACGAACAAGGGCTAGAAGAAAGAGACATTCGTAACCTCTATCGTTTTATCGATTGGGTTATGATTTTACCAAAAGCATTAGAAGCAGAATTTTGGCAAGACTTTAAGTTATTCGAGCAGGAGCTTACTATGCCTTACATAACTACAGGCGAGCGCATTGGCTACGAGCGAGGCAAAGAGGAACAAACACAAGCACTTGTTTTAAAACTACTGCAAAGACGGGTAGGAAATTTACCCGACGAAGTTCGTCAACAAGTTCAAAGTCTTTCTCTAGAACAATTGGAAGCACTGGGTGAGGCTTTATTAGATTTTAGTAACATTAACGACTTACTTAATTGGTTAGCAGTGAATTAAAAACATTTTGGACTGATGAAAGTAATTAATAATTATTAGAAAAGCATGGCATGAGTTATATAACTACAGGCGAGCGTATTGGCTACGAGCGAGGAAAAGAGGAACAAACACAAGCACTTGTTTTAAGACAACTACAAAGACGGGTAGGAAATTTAGCTGACGAAGTTCGTCAACAAGTTCAAAGTCTTTCTCTAGAACAATTGGAAGCACTGAGTGAGGCTTTATTAGATTTTAGTGCGATCGCTGATTTACTCAACTGGTTACAAACCAATCAAACAGTATAGTTTAAGTTTTGTAACTAATAAAAGTAAAAAATAATCCTCACTTCTTTTGGCGAACCTAAAAGTAATAATTCTCCAAAAAAATAATCAAGAAATTCAGAACCAACAAATTCTCTATAACTTTCTATCCAACTGATTTGTAAAATATCCGATTTAGGCGGATAATTCGGATTAAGAGAATATAATTTTGCTTCCTCCGGCCATTGTTCGTAAGGGAATGGCTGATTACTAGAAAACAAGTTTGCGTACTGTGGTTCAACCAAGCCGTAAAATGTAATGGGTTTTTCCCAATCAAAATTGAGCAATTCTTGAACCATAAGCCAAGAAGCATCCCAACAATCATCATCTTGAATATGCGATTTCAAAAAAGGTGAAAGGTCTTGTGGCAGACCTCGTGGTCGAGATATAGGTCTGATATCTGCACCATACCACCGTAAAAATCTTTCTTGACGGACACCAGCTAGAACAGCAAAAAACTCATAGTGTGTGCCGATATCTATTCTTTTTAGAGGTGAAAATTCTGCGGTTGATTTTTTTAGACCCCGACCTTTTGGTTTTAGCACTGCTGTCCATTGTCCATTTTGTAGAGACTCTACAAATATTTGGATTTGAGTACTCATAATTGGTGCAAATAAATTATTTTTTTTGGGAAAGGCGTTTTGCCTCTCCCTATTTATCAACCCACTCCCAAATAATTCTTTACAATCTGCAAAATTCGCTCGGCTGCATGGCCGTCACCAAAAGGATTTATAGCATTAGCCATTGCATCATACGCCGCCGGGTTACTCAACAACTCCGCTGCCGCAGTTAAAATACTCTCGCTTTCAGTTCCCACTAATTTAGCTGTACCCGCCGTTACCGCTTCAGGACGTTCTGTGGTTTCTCGCAAAACTAATACTGGTTTACCTAAACTGGGTGCTTCTTCTTGCAAACCACCAGAATCAGTTAATAAAAAATGCGATCGCCCAATTGCACCCACTAATTCGGCATAATCTAAAGGTTCGGTTAAAAATACTCGCTGATGTTGCCCTAATAATGCTTGCAATGGTTCCCTAACTGTCGGGTTGCGATGCAGTGGTAACACCAAAGCAGTATCAGCAAACTTATCTAATATTTGCAGAAAACCTTGAGCGATCGCTTGTAATGGTTCTCCCCAATTTTCCCGACGGTGAACTGTAGACAACAACACGCGATATTCATTCCAGTTCAAACCAGGGACATTACAAGCTGGTTGACTCGCCGCCACATTCAACAGTGCATCAATAACTGTATTCCCCGTCAGGTGAATTTCGCCCAACACCCCAGAACGTTGTAAATTCTCTACCGCCAAAGTCGTTGGCGCAAAATGCAGTTGCGTAATTTGGGAAATTAAGCGTCGATTCGCTTCTTCTGGATAAGGATTGTAAATATTATCAGTTCTTAACCCTGCTTCTACATGACCGACAGGAATTTTTTGATAAAAAGCTGCCAAAGCCGCAGCAAAAGCTGTTGTCGTATCTCCTTGGACGATAACTAAATCTGGTTTATTTTTTTGAAATAACTCTTCTAGTCCGCGTAAGCTGCGACAGGTAATATCACTTAAAGATTGTTGAGGCTGCATAATCTCTAGATCTTCATCTGCTTTCAGGTTAAACAGTTGCATTACTTGTTCAACCATCTCCCGATGCTGTCCAGTTAAAATTACTCGCAACTTAAAGCTAGGAGATTTTTGAAAAACCTGAATCACAGGCGCTAATTTAATCGCCTCTGGACGTGTACCTAAGATAATGCCAACTCGCTTTTGATTAGTCATGGCTATATAGTCATTAGTCATTGGTCAATAATAAATGGTCAATCACTACAAATGACAAATGACTAAGAACAAAGCACAAATAATAAACATGAAAAAACCCGGCTGAACCGGGCAGATGTACTGTTTGTCATGTTTAACGCAATAGTTATTTGAGTTATTTGATTTCACAAGTTAAAGGACAAGCTGCATATACAGAGGTCTGTTGTAATTCTTCAGATTCTCCATGCAACCAGCTTAACCATTTGATTTGACTGGGGTGTACACCTTTGAGTGTCAGAACAGCAGCTGCGATCACAACTGCCAAAATATTGAATAAAATTAACCCACCGCCTACTAGTAAAACTGCACTAACAGGCATCACTGATTGTAAAACAATCGACAACAGACATCCAACCGTAGCCATCAAAACAACTAATGGAAAACCGACAACTAACAAACATACTGCCAACGTGAAAGTCCATATCAAAAAGCTTTTAATCATCATTAAGGAGTAGGTCTTTCCGAGATTAGAGCTTTGAGTTTGAGCCAAAACCATGACTTTTCCTCCTACAGGTACACAGCAATAAACGTAAATTTCAGTTAGATACCGCTGTTGGCGAATCAACTGATTCCTTCAGTGAATTCCAGTATATAAACAGGACTAGGAAAAATGAGCATTTAGTAACTTAACTTTACAGTTAATTTTTTGTAATTATGAATGTAAAGTTCAGTTGCTTTCTTGCTAGATCACTAGTTCCTGCTATCTACCTCAAGGAGTAGAAGCCCCATCACATCAGCTTGTAAAGGATAGTTTCAATGCCTCAAATTGATCCCCTTAATATTTCTTATAAAAAAGAGTACTGTCTCTCATAATTCGTCTATCTATCTGAAAAAAATACCTGCTGCTGATTTGGCTTTTAATTGCTAGTAAATTACCGTGATTTTGGGGAAAATTTTCTCATCTAAAAGCAAGAGATTTTCAAGATTCAATAAAAGTATTAATTATTGCTCTAATTTACCAGGGTTATTACTGAAGGATATCTCAGGATATAATGTGCTAAACAGGTGTATATGGACTTAATGTATTTCTAACATAATGGCAAAACTTGTATGTCATATAAAAAAGTATACTAGCAGCCATGCCAAATGTAACGAAATATTGCTTTAAAGTGTTCAGCTAAGGAACAGCAACAAACCTGCTGTCCGCCGTCCTTAGAATCACCGAGACAGCTTTTTTGCAGATTCAACTTGATAACTGCTTAATTTTGAAGATATATGACAGAAACATCGCCACCAGCCAATTCCAATCCTGTTGCTTCTCGGAATGTGCCACCCATGCCACCGCCACCACCATCATTAATGACACAGCGGCAGCATACACAAACTTTGGATATGTCAACCCATCGAAATACAACTCAACCTGCTCCACCGCCACCAGCAGCAGGTCATCGTCCAGGAACTCCCCCACCAGCAGCTAAAAGCAATCCTACTGGATTAAGTTTGGCGCAAATCATCAAAGAAGCTTTTGATAAAGGTTATTCCGATGTTCACTTGGGTGTAGGTGAAGTACCTCGCTTCCGCAACCGTGGCGAAATTCAACCAACCGAGTATCCAGAAACAGATCATGAAACTTTCATGGGTTGGTTGCGAGAGGTAATGACGGAAGCAGAAATTCAGCGATTTGAAGAACACCTAGAATTTGATGGTGCAACTCAGTATGAATTCGCCCGTGTACGGATTAACGTTTTTGGCTCAATGAAAGGCCATGCACTGGTGCTACGGTTAATTCCCCTAACAATCTTATCGATGGAACAATTGAGATTACCGCCAATTTTCCGAGATATCTGTCATCACCATAAAGGCTTAATCTTAGTCACTGGGCCGACTGGTTCTGGTAAATCAACAACTATGGCGGCGATGATTGACTATATTAATCGAGAAATGGCCAAGCACATCATCACCATTGAAGATCCTGTGGAATTTGTTCACAAAAGCCGCAAGTCCTTGGTCAAGCAAAGGGAAGTGGGGATGCACACCCGCAAATTTGATAATGCTTTAAAAGCAGCTTTGCGGGAAGATCCAGACTTGATTCTGGTGGGGGAAATGCGGGATAAAGAAACAGTCAATACCGCCTTGAAAGCTGCCCAAACTGGTCACTTAGTCATGGGAACCTTGCACACCAACAGTGCGGTGAAAACGATTGAACGGATTCTCAATTTATACTCTGGTGAAGAACAGGATGCCATGCGGGTAGCCCTGGCAGAATCTTTAGTAGCCATCATCGCCCAAGGATTATGTCGTACGACCGATGGTAAACGAGCTGCATTCCACGATATCTTAATTAACACTGAGGCGGTTAAAGAATGGGTCAAAGACGGTAAGTACGATGAAATTGGTGAACTGATGAAACAAGCCGGTTTTGACGGTATGATTACGATGAATCAGTCGCTACTCAATCTTTACCAAGAAGGTCGCATTACTGAAGAAACAGCTTTAGAAATGTCACCAACTCCTAACGAAATGGCTCAGTTTCTCCGAGGACGAGTTTAATTACAGTAAAGGTAAAAAGTAACGCCTCTACTTTTTACCTCCAATTTCCCCAACCCCTGTAACTAACTTGAGTACAAATAAACTCTTTTTACCTAAAGTTTTTAAAGGCATTGCCTTATTTACACCCGGAGGCGATTTGATTTATTGCATCGACCCGAATAAACAGGGTCGATGGCATTTGCATTTGTGTGCTGCGTTACAAGAAATTCTCGATTTACCAGAACCGCCTCATTTTTTAGTTCCTTGTTATACAGCTACAGTTGACCACTGGTTAGATCCCCATACTCATCAAATTCGGACTTTTGCAGAAGCCTATCCAGCAGTTCTGCAACATCAATCTTTATTAAATGCCATTTTTGATACGGGTGATTTAGTATGGCAAGCAACACCTTGGCAAGATGGATTATGCGATCGCATGGTGTTGGCAACTTATCGTTCTACATTTCCCCAACTTTGGGAAGACCACGACTTAATTATTAACTTAGACTTATCGGAAAAGGCTCCCAAATATTATCCACCAGTGAGAGCCACACAAAACGTACAGCAAAAAAATCAATGTTACGTTTTGCGTTTATTTATTGCCGGTCATAGTGCTAATACAGAAAGGATTCTGCATAATTTACACGAAATGTTAGAGCGATCGCTCAGATGTCCCTACACTATGAAAGTGATTGATGTTCTAACTCATCCAGAACAAGCAGAAATCGATCAGGTGTCTGCAACTCCTACTCTCGTAAAAGTTTGGCCTCAACCGATTCGCCGAATCGTTGGCGATTTAGATAACGCTGAGAAAATCTTCCAAATGTTAGGTACGAAAGAAAAGTTATAAAAAATTTATCAGATTTTGTGTTGAGCAAGTAAATATAGCAATCCTAGTTTGAGTTAAGAACACCAACAGAGCATTTTAGGACTGCTATATCAACAATTCAATCTCATAAACAGCGTTCAATTGTGGCTAACACAGACTGAGAAAGACTAGAAAAATCATAGCCGCCTTCCAAACCAAAGAGAATTTTCCGAGTTATACCCAAACAATATTCAGTAAATAAACCATAATCATCTGGTAGTAAATTCATATTTGCCAAAGGATCTGCGGTGTTAGCATCATAACCGGCGCTGACAATTAATAAATCAGGGTGAAAGTTTTCTAAGAATGGGATTAGTTTGTTTTCTAACAATGGGCGATAGGCAGAGATATTGCTACCAGGCGGCAGCGGCGCATTTAAAACGTTATTATGATAACCATGTTCCGATGCTTTTCCAGTACCGGGATAGCAAGGATACTGATGAAGAGAACAGTAGGCAATCTGTGGATGAGTTTCTACGATCGCCTGAGTTCCATTACCATGATGTACATCCCAATCGAGAATAGCCACACGCTTAATTTCTGGTTGTTCTAAAGCATAAAATGCGGCGATCGCCGCATTAGAAAGTAAACAAAAACCCATCCCTGCATCACTTTCCGCATGATGTCCCGGTGGACGCGCCAACACAAAAGCAGGATTTTCTTCAGCTAAGACAATATCAATACCATCTAGCCAAGCACTCACCGCCAATAAGGCTACATCATAGCTATTGGGAGAAACTGGGGTATCACCATCAAGATAGCCACCACCACTAGCAGAAATTTCCCCAAGTTTTTTCACGTAAGCTGGGCTGTGAGCTTGTAATAACAAAGACATCAGTGATGGTTTGTCGGCGACTGGAGTAGGCTCGCGCCAAGCAATCTTTTCGGCAAACGCAGCTTCTTTTAAAGCGTTGACAATCGCTGTCAAACGTTCTGGTTTTTCTGGATGATAATTTCCAGTCTTGTGATTCAAAAACTCATCAGAATAGATGACTGGGAGCATAGAAGGCAATCATCAAAGTTACTGAATGCCATTGTAGCTTCAGTAGTCTTTTGTCAATCTTATCAATTCATCAGTAGGTTCATCCTACATTTCGGAAACTAAAGCCGGGTTAATCTTTACCAAGTTCAGCAAGTAACCGCCTAATTACCACTGCATCTTCCGCATCAGGAACTTTGGATAAATAATTTTGTAAGTCTTCAGCTGCTTGTAGATGATGTCCTAGTTGATAGTAAAGCAGACCGCGATCGCGAATTTCTAACATCGCCATCGGAAATAGCAATAAAATTCGTTCTACCGCAGCCAGCGTTTTGGCCAAGTCTTGCTGCTTGAGATATATGTACTTTAAATTTGTCAGCATTCTGGCTAAAAATTGCCGATTGCTGACAGTGGCTAAAAATTCGGGTTTGAGGCTGACAGGTTGCTGAAACATCTGAGTCAGTCTTTCCTGACAGTCTTCTGCAAACATCACCTCACCACGATTGAACGCATCAACAAAAATCTCCATATCTGGAATATCTGGACGTATGAGAAAATGTCCCGGTAATCCTATACCCACCATCGGGAAATCAATTCTTTGGGCAATTTCTAGGTAAACCAGCGCTAAAGTAATCGGAATTCCTGTGCGACGGTCGATCACATCATTTAAAAAGCTGTTGCAGGGGTCATAATAGTTGCTATGATTGCCCGTAAATCCTAAATCATCATATAAATACTGATTCAAGCTTTGAATCAACCGTAGTGGATAACGTGAAGTTGGTAAACGTTCTTGAACCTCTTGTGCCATTGTATTGAGGGCATCGAGATATTCTTCCAGGTCAAGGTTAGGATATTCTTCTTGGGCAATGTACAGTGCTGCCTTAGCCAAGTTGATATACTCGTCAGGTTGCTGAATCTCTTGGTAAAAATATTGTCTTGCTGACGAGAAATTCATAAGCAAATTCGGCTGTAAATGTATAGATGAAGCCAGAGCAAATAGGGACTGAGCGATTTTTGCGCTTATCTTCATCTTAAGTTAAGAGGATGAAAGTAAAAACGCAGAATTGAGAATCAAGCAATTTCATCTAGATGTAAACGCCCGCGTCATTAATATTTAGTTTTGTGTTTGGACTGTAATGTAATATTCTTTACTTAAAATCCTGAAGGGGTGACAAAGCGGCTGAAGCCAAGAAAATAGAGGAGCGTGACCGTTTTGGGGTAAAAAAAGATAGGTCAGGTATTCTCAACAAGACCTATCAAATGATAATGTTACCTAAATTCTACCAAAACTGCTTTCAAAATGTACTGACACCCGCACAGTACAAGATGCTAGAAATCTTACTAATGCTATTGCAATTTCATAAAACTGTGACAATTGAGAAACTAGCAACAGTATTTCCACAACCGATAAAATTTGAAAGTCGGAGGCGGAGTATACAAAGATTTTTACTACTACCTCAGTTGTCGATTCCATATCTGTGGTTTCCCCTGCTCAAACGATGGGTGAAAAATAGTCTGAAAAGAGGAGAGAAACGGCTAATATTTGCGATTGATAGAACACAATGGCGTTCACAAAATGTATTTGTAATTAGTTTAATAGAACAAAAAAGAGCAATACCTGTGTACTGGCTATTGTTACCTAAAAAAGGATGTAGCAATTTGGGAGAGCAGAAAAAATTAATTCGTCCACTATTGCAGTTATTTAAGGGATATCAAATGCTGGTACTGGGAGATAGAGAATTCCACAGTATAAAACTAGCAAATTGGTTACATAGCAAGGGCATTGACTTTGTATTGCGTCAGAAACAAGGTACTTATATTCGGCAAGAAAACCAATCACACCAACGCTTACAATCTTTGGGATTAACTCCTGGCATCTCGTTTTTTTTGACAGGGATTCAAGCAACTAAACAGAAAGGGTTTGCCAATTTTAATCTCGCCGGATATTACAAGCGCAAATATCGTGGAGTTGTTGAGCCTGCTGGCTGGTTTTTATTAACTAACCTTGATAGTCTCAAAGATGCCATTAAAGCATTTAAGTTGCGGAGTGGTATCGAAGCCATGTTTAAAGATTGTAAAACTGGGGGGTATAATCTCGAATCTACTTATGCTGATGGTCAACGTTTGATAGCACTGATTTTATTAATTGCTATTGCCTATACTTGTGCTATTTTAGTTGGTCGTAATTCTCGCTCCTCTGGACTACAAAAATATGTTGGTCGTCTGAAGGAGTTACAACGATTGCACCGCCGACATAGTGCTTTTTGGATTGGTTTGTATGGTCAGTTATGGGTAGGGGCAATGGAATTTTGGGCTGATTTAGCTCATGAATTGATGCGCCTCAAGCCCAGTAAACTGCCATATTTTCAACAAGGTCTACGGGCTATGACTCTTATCCAGTCTGCTTTATAACTTTTTTGTCACCCCTTCAGCTTAAAATCTTTACCAAAATTAGACAAAATAATAATAAAACTTATCAACTAAATTGTGATTAATTATGATTGGAATTAGTTTTTATAAAATCTTTATTTCCGGGAAAGATATATAAAATTGTGTTTATTTTAATTTCAAATAAGCATCATATTGGATTTATATTATTTTTATATATAAATGTAAAAATCTTTTGAAGATATTGATTTTGTTTACAAAGTTTTATTGTAAAACTGAGCTTGTTTTTCGCTCATAAGCATTATTGAATCAATCTTTTAGAGTAAATATACATAATTTGAAATTTAATTATTGTGTAAACTACCGTATTTATACTATCCAAAAGAGTAGTTAACTATTAATGTAATTACATAGACAAGTGAGAGAAAAATAAAGTTCACCTCACTCATATCCTGAATGCAGAAATGTATTTTCAAGGTGTAGTTATAGTACCCATCTCAATTATCAGCGATCGCGGCTAGAGAATAAGTAATTTTGTGACCATAGCACTTGGGGCTTCATGGCATAAAATTTGCTGGAATTTTTCAAATTTCATCAAAAAATATTGGCACTATTCACGTTTAATTGGTAGAAATACATGAAATCTCTGAAGAGTTTTCTAAAAACTGGTGCATTTTCTTTATTAGGTTTAGGATTAGTCACTGCACCTGCTCAAGCTGTCAATATCACTACTAGCAGCGAAATCGACCCAAATGTGTTAGTTAACAACATTTTAGGTTCAGGGATTACAATATCTAATGCTACATACCAAGGTGCATCAATAGCATCTGGAACTTTTACAGGTGGTTTAGCTTCAGGTATTGGCATAGAAAGTGGTATTATTTTCACTACTGGTAATGCTAACTTGGCAATTGGGCCAAATACTAGTGAGAGTGCATCCAGGAAGAATAATCTTGCGGGAGATTCAGATTTAAGTGCTTTGATTTCTGGAGTCACAACTTTTGATGCTAGTGTCCTAGAATTTGAGTTTACATCAACAACTGGCAATCTCTTTTTTAATTATGTTTTTGCATCAGAAGAATATAATGAATATGTGAATTCTAAGTATAACGATGTATTTGGATTTTTCTTGGATGGAAAAAATATTGCCTTAATAGATGGAACTAACACCCCAGTTTCTATTAATACTGTTAACGGTGGTAATCCTTTCGGTAATAAGGCAACAAATCCACAATTATTTAATAATAATTCTATAGCTGATGGTGGAGCAATTTATAATCTTCAATATGATGGTTTCACAAATGTATTTTCTGCTCAATTCAAAGGATTAAGTGAAGGTACACATCGCCTGAAAATCGCAATTGCAGATGTGGGAGATTATCGTTATGATTCTGCTGTGTTTATTCAAGCAGGTACTTTTTCTGCTCAACCTCTAAAAGAAGAAGTACCCGAACCTACACCTGTTCTTCAACCAGAAATTCCCGAACCTACACCTGTTACTGAACAAAAAGTACCTGAGCCTACGACTGTTTTAGGTTTGTTGGCTAGTGCAGCCTTTGGTGCTACATCCCTACGCAAGTGGAAGTAACAAAAAACACTTAATTAATCCCTCTAAAGAGGGATTAATCTTCTGCGTAAGAATGCGATAGTAATAATTTAGATTGCAAAATTTTCAATCAATTATAAATTGCCTTAATTTGTAATTTTGACATCTCCAAACTTTTTCTAAAGTTATATCTCCAGCTAGATACTCAAAACTGAAAAGAAGCGAAACCATTCATAATTATTTGAGGAAATAAACATTATGAATAGTAATAATCTCTTGGTTAGGAAAAGTAAAAGATTGATTCAAAAGATAGCAGATATTCCCTTTGCAATTTTCTATCCCGAAAAATATAAAGACTACAGAGAACTGTCTTATTGGCAGGCTACTTTAGAAAAAGAAGGGCAACTTGGAAATGAACATTACTCATATTTTTACACTGCCTACTTTGATTTAGAACCCAGCTTTTATTCGAGTAAACGAGTTCTTGATATTGGTTGTGGGCCGCGTGGCAGCCTAGAATGGGCTGATTCAGCATCTGAACGGATTGGTTTAGATCCTTTAGCTGATGAGTATTTAAAGCTGGGAGCAGACAAACATAAGATGAGCTATGTGGCTGCACCCTCAGAAAAAATTCCCTTTGCCGAGCAATACTTTGATATAGTTTGCAGCTTTAATTCTTTAGATCATGTAGCAGACTATCAAGCAACGGCATCAGAGATTAAGCGAGTTGTCAAACCTGGTGGTTTATTTTTGATGATAGTAGAAGTCAATCATCCACCCCGCCCCCATGAACCTATTTCTCTGAGTTGGCAAACAACAGACGACTTCTTAGATGTATTTGATGTAATGAGTGTACGTCGTTACGAAATTGGCAATCACGATATATATGGTCAATTACTTAAAGACGATCGCTTTGATGAGACCAAGAAAAAGAAGCGCCCAGGAATCTTGACAGCTAAATTTGTCAAACGAGTATAAAAACTTTTTGTCTAAAATTACCTGTCCCTCAGCTGCAATTAGCACATTGCGAGATGTCACTGCCAGCATCTCGCAATTAAATCATTTCTGATTTTTCTCTGTCTACAAACATCAAAAATTAATCTCTTGATTACTTCGCATATCGACGCGGAGTATAAACTGAGATGCTACCATCACTACGTTGAATAGTTTTAGTTTGGCTAGAACCAACAATAATCACCGTTCGCATATCGGCGACATCTGGTGTTAACTGGTCAAGATTAATCACCTTAACCGTTTGTCCTGGTCTGCCCAGATTTTTACCTAATACTACGGGAGTTTCTGGTGGGCGATACCGCAGTAATATATCTCTGGTGGCTGCAAGTTGCCAAGTACGCTCTTTGGAAACAGGGTTGTAAAATGCGATCGCAAAATCTGCTTCAGCCGCCGCCGCAATTCGTTGTTCAATAATTGACCAAGGCTTCAAAATATCTGACAGTGAAATCGCGCAGAAGTCATGCCCCAAGGGTGCGCCAACCGACGCGGCTGCTGCTTGCATGGCAGAGATTCCTGGCGCAACGTAAATTTCGATACTGTCCCATTCTGGTTGAGGATGACGGTCAAGGACTTCAAACACAGCCGCTGCCATTGCATATATCCCCGGATCACCAGAAGAAACCACCGCGACATATTTACCTGTGGCGGCTAAATCCAGCGCCATTGTCGCCCGTGCAATTTCTTCACGGTTATCAGATTCATGGCGTTGTTTGCCATCAGCCAAAGCACCAACTAAATCGAGGTATGTTTTGTAACCTACAAGGTCAGTTGCAGCTTTGAGAATTTCCTTGACTTCTGGAGACATCCAAGATGCAGAACCGGGGCCAGTGCCAATTATGGCTAATTTACCACGCGGTTGACCAATGGTGTTGGGGTCAATTGGTTGGGGTGCGATCGCTAGTGCTATTTCAGTAGATGCAGTAGCAATTAGTTTACCAGATGAACCAGTTGCTTCCAGAGCGATCGCTTGTGCAGAGATATTACCTTGGGTAAAAAAGCGAGTAACGACACCAAAAGCATCAGCCATAGCATGAATTGACGGATTAGCTGCAATACTAATAGGGGCAAATATTCCAGCTACAGAGGCAGGTGCAAGTTTAGCATCTACGAGTATTTGCTCAACTCTAGTTAAATTAATAGAAGGATGAGTAATGGCGATCGCTATAGTTTTGGGATGGTAAACCAGACAATTAGCGGTAGAGTGTACTAAACTTTCTGTAACTCGAATTGTCAATTTTCCGTGAGTATCAATGGGTAATTGACTATTACTCAACCAAGGTGCAGTTCCTTCCAATTTTACCTGCGCCCCCGCTAACAAATCTGAAATAAAAGTTTTAGCATCATCTGAGTTGGCTAAATGATAGCCAGCAGGAGGCGATAACAACGCTGTCCGAAAACGAATATCCCCCGTAGTTGTAATCGCTGCTTTCACTTCCAACACCTCAGCAATGCGGCGTGCTAAATCATTGACTCCACTCAACCCACCCAATAAAGGCACTACCGCACTACCATCTTCCGCCACAGCCAACACGGGCGGTTCTTGACGCTTATCAGAAATCAAAGAAGCTAAGGTTCTAATCAGAATACCAGCAGCACAAATGCCAATTACGGGTGTTCCCGCAGCAAACAACTCCCGCAACGTCTCGCCAAAATTGCTAAAACTAACATCAACTCCAGAAGTGCGTCCTGCCAAACCATATAATCTTGCTCCTGGCAAGATACTCATAATTTTACGGGCTATGACCACACTATTTTGACCCAACACTACAACCGCAGGTACAACCTTGATCATGAGACTTCTGGAATTTGAGTAGATATCGTGCAGAGTTTATAGTATAAGTCTTGTAGAGACTTTGTAACGTCTCTACAAGACTTATAATTGGAATTCCCTCAGTCTGAGTAATTTTCAATTCACAATAGTCTGGCGAGATTCTCTCAATCTAGACAATCAAACTAAAATCACTACCAGTGAGAGTAATACTACTATTTCCTAAGCGAGCAAACTCAAACACTGTTCCTGTACCCAAAACATTACCATCTTGGTTATAGAATAAGCTACCAGTACTTTGGCTATAAACAATCCGCTTACTACTAGCGTTGACAAACTGATCATCAGTAACAACCGCAAAGTCAGTTAAAGTTTGTCCTGCACTATTAGTAATAGCTTTGAAGGTACTTTTACTTAGCACAATCTGATCTTGTCCGCCTTCAAAGTCGGTGATATGGTCAATGCCTAAGTTGGTACTAAAGACACCATCCGCTTGGAACAAATATTTATCCTTACCAACTCCTCCAGTGAGGATATCATCATCTAGACCTCCCCAAAGAGTGTCATCCCCAGCTAACCCTTGTAATTGGTCATTGCCGTTACCGCCAGTCAAAATGTTATTCAGTGCATTACCTGTGATAGCATCATTTCCTATGCCACCTGTAGCGTTTTCGATGACGTTGTTAGCCGAGAAAATCAGGTTGAGATTGTTATTAACTGTTTGTGTTGTAGTGATACCTAGATTTAGATTGCTGGAAATAGTAGTGCCGCGAAAGTCAATTGTATCAATTCCGCCTGTAGTCGTTTCTACAATCCTATCAGTGCCTAAAGGAGTAATGGCTGACAATAAGTAGGTATCATTTCCATCTTCACCAGTCAGCGTATTATTGCCACTATTACCTGTGAGAATATTATTGCCTGCATTTCCTGTACCGTTGATTGCGGCTGTTCCTGTGAGGGTGAGGTTTTCGACGTTAGTAGGTAGGTTTGTAGTAACGGAGGTAACGAGAGTATCGGTAATAGTTGTAGTAACGCTTGTGGTCGTACTTAGCGTGGCATTAGTAGGAGATTTCAAACTTAAAATGAAGCTCTCATCTGCTTCATTCAGGGAATCATTGAGAATCGGAATATTGATTACTTGACTAGTCACACCTGGGTTGAACGTCAAAGTCCCTGCGGTGGCTGTATAGTCTGAGCCTGCTGTAGCTGAAGCATTAACAGTTGAATAATAAACGGTAATAGTTTGGCTACTTGCATTCGAGAGTGTGACAAGATAAGTCACATTTTGAGGATTAGTGTTGCCTTCGATAATAGTCTGACTAGAACTGAGATTAATCGTCGGTCGTAAATCATCATTAACTATGCTTCTTGTTATACCAGTTGTTGTGCCAATTTTGTAACCACTACCAGCAGCTAGAGTTAACGTCACGTTTTCATTAGTTTCAAAAGTGGTGTCTGCTGTTGGGTCAATGTTGAGTGTGGCTGTACTTGCACCAGCAGCAAAGGTAATTGTCCCATTTGTAGCTGTGAAACTCGCAGCACCTAATTGGCTATAGTCACTGTTAAATGTAGCTGTGCCACTAACACCATAGTTAACTGTTAAGGCGTTAATATTGCTACCACTTCTGGTAAAGGTGTAAATTAAATTGCTGCTACCATCTTCGTTGACGCTACTTGATGATACAGAAAGGGTGATTGTTGGTAAATCATCATTGACGATGGTTGCTGTTACTGCGGTTGTTGTGCCAATTGTATAACCACTGCCATTAGCCAGAGTTAAAACCACAGTTTCATTAGTTTCAAAAGTGGTGTCTGCTGTTGGGTCAATGGTGAGTGTGGCTGTACTTGCACCAGCCGCGAAGGTAATTGTGCCGGTTGTAGCCGTGAAACTAGTAGCACCCAGTTGGCGGTAGTCGCTGTTAAAGGTAGCTGTGCCACCAACACTATAGTTAACCTTTAATGTATTGGTGGTGCTACCGCTTCTAGTGAAGGTGTAAATTAAATTGCTGCTGCCATCTTCGTCGACACTAGTAGATGATAAGGCAAGACTGACGGTTGGATTACTGGGAATAGTACTACTACTGACAATACTGCCACTGATAAAATACTGTCCCAAACTGCCGTAATCAGTGTAGCCAGTAGAAAGTATATCTCCTTTGCCAACACCATCAATCGCTAAATAATAAGTGCCTGCCGTGACAGTTGTGGCGATCGCCGCAGATAATAAATCAGTAGGATTAGATGATGCAATTAAAGTCCCCGCAGAATTATATAGCTTTGCCAATATATCTAGGTTGGGGCCACGACTAAAGGGATCGACTGTCAAGTTAATCGCTCCCGCACCTGTGACAAAACTATAAAAATCAACATCTGTGTTGCGCTCAATAATGCCACTACCAGTTACAGATGTACCAGAAATTGCCAGTGACTTTGCTGTAGTAATTGTATTCCCAGCATCATCGGTACGGTAGCTAAAACCATTGTAAGTTGTAATAATTTGCAAATCATCTTCTGTATTGTTAGCAGAGGCATACTCACCTTTACTCCACTGGGTTAAGTTCTGGTAGTAGCCAGCCCCCATAATTCCTGCCCAGCCAGTAACCCCGCTACCGTGTCCATTGTAGTATCCTTCTGCTGGGTTAATTCGTCCATCATGGCTGAGTCCCAAAGTATGACCGACTTCATGAGATATAGCTTCAGCTGTATATTTTTCGCTATTTTGCAGGTTTTTACTAAATACATAGGCAGGAGTATCATTATTCCAGTTAAATGAATCAAGGTAAGCAACTCCTCCGGCTCCATCGCCGAGCAAATCGTAACTGCTACCACCAACCACAACACGCACACCCCAGCGAGTATCGGTAGAACCACTCCTAATCAAGTCGTTGATATCTGTGGGAGCTTGGGTTGTGATGTTCACATTAAACGGGCTGAAATCCTCGGCAACACGTTGCCAAATATACTGGATTCTTTCCAGTTCAGCCGAACTAAAGGATGCTGTATTGCCATCAAAATCGAAAGCTGGAGTGACAATGTTAGCCCCACTTTTAAAATCTGTATTCCAGTAAGTCCCAGAGGTCGTATGTCCGTTGAAATCTAAATAAATTGTCTGGTTAGCGCCTGCTAAACTATTGAGGGAAAAAGTCTTAGATAAATCCAAAGTAGCTGATGCAGTTTGAGGTAACTGTGACGTTTGAGCGCTGACTAGATTGAAATTGACTGGAGCCAGCATACAGGAAGAACAACTACACCTTTGAGCATGTGCTTTACTACTTTGAAGAGCCTGAATCAGAGTAGGTTGCAGTATAGATGTGGGTGCTGGTGCTGGGTTGGTTGAGCTATTACTAAGGACTAAATCAGCAAAAATTGCTCCTTTGTCCCCAGAGATGTTTGTTGGTTGAATTACACCATGAATAAAATTGCCGATTTCTTTTAATAGAACAGCTTTGATTGCTGTTGGTGTGGCTGTAGCAATCAAACTATCTAACAGATAAATTTTATTACTACTACTGACATAACCTGTATGAGTATCTTCAAAAATGCTATTACTAATAATTTCGATTTTTGGAAATTGACTAAAATCTCCAGATTGCCATTGAGAATGTAACTTAGCTGCAACGGTGTGGTCATATTCTGTCCCAAAGACAGTGTCAAATAAATTCCAAAAGTTTTTTAAACCAGAAAAATTGCTGAGTTGGTTGTATATTAGCGAACCAGTTAGATTGAGAGTATTACTCATAAAATTAAGATCTACGCAACTATCACAAGCGATAGTAAAGTTAGGTTTGACTATTGCTTGTCAAAGTTGCGTGAGTCTGTCCCAAGTGATTGAGCGATCGCATCTATCACTAAACTATTCTTGGTTATACAATTACAAAAATAATACGAACAAAGAAGAAAATGTATTCAAAAACATGGATGTTATTCGCTACATTTTAATACTGTTTAAGCCTGTTTACCTGAGTTTATCTACTATTATTTTTAATCTCAATAGGAGATAGTAATGTAGTTTATTTACTGAAGAATTTAAATAATTTTACGTAACTCAAAAAAACTAATCTTAAAAATTTAACTAAAAGCAATTTACTTAATTACTTTCAACTACTCATTGCATGAAATCAGAACACAATTTTGCAACAAGTGAGTCAGTAGAAAAAACTAGAATATGCGAAAACACGGGTACATTTAGGCAGTTTATCGCCAAGTGGCTTTAGGTGTTGTGAAATTTATCAGTGATTCAGCGGATATGACATAAATTTTTCATTTAGCTGACTGCATAATTACTTCACCCAGGCACTTAGTCTAGACAAATACGTCACTGATTAATCATCCTTGCTGGTTAATATTAAAAGGAAAGTATGAAAAAAGCAATTATTACTAAAACACTGATTACATTCGTTAGTTTGTTCGCTTTATTTGCTCCTAGCCAAGCATCTGCTCAACTAGTACCACAGCCTTGGGTTTCTGTTGGTGGCAAAGATGGTGATACAACTTATGCAGTGGGCGCTAGAGCTTTAAATTTGGGTGTGGAAGTGGGAAATGGCCCTGACGGAGCTACGGGTGTAGATGTGTTAAAGTTTATCAATTTACCAGTTATTTCTCCCTATGTAGGAGTGGGATTATATTCCCAAGATAAAGGTGTGGCTGTTTCTGGTGGTGTTCAGGTAGGTGCTACAAAACACATCTTTGTAGGTGCGGGGTATAATTCTGTCAGAGGCTTTAATGGACAATTAGGAATTAGATTTTAATTGTGTTATGTAAGATTGGGCATTTTCTCGTAAAATCCTAATATAGTAGAAAATGCTTAGTAGATTAGCCGTAGACTTTAATTCTATGCTTTAATCAGCTGTTTTTTATTATTTAATCTATTTAATAGACATATAGCTTATAATTTCAAAATAATACTTTAATTATTTAAGCTTTTTGCGGTTAAGCCAGCAATTAGTTTACTTAGTTTTATGACTATTTTAAAATTTGATTAGGGCTGCGATCGCTAGACAAAATTTCCCTTCAATTCTACTATGATGCTCGGTAATTGGTTATAGTGCAATTTAATTTATGGTCAAATCTGACCCTGGTCAGTAGTAGTATGATTTATGGTTATTACTTTCAGTGATAGATACCCGCAGTACTTAATGACAAATTGCTGTACTTACACTATTTCCTCTCCACAATTCATTTTATTAATCTAACAGGTATCCCCTTATGGAACAAGGGTTAAGATTACTCATCCAATTTGTATTAGAGTTTGCACCTGTAGTTGTTAATCTAGTACAAAAGAGAACAGCAGACGGTATAACTACAACAAGTTATAAATTACCGCAAGCTATCGAAGAAATTATTGAATTTGTCAAAATTACCACTAATAGCAAAAGTTCCGAAGATGAATTTCAGCAAGAAAAACTTTGGCAACAGCAATTAGCAGTTTATCAACGAGAAACACAATTACAAATCGCCCAGCAACAAAGAGATGTATCTCTCCAGTTACCAGAAGTTAATAAAGTTTTGGATAGCTGGCCTTTAAGATTGTATCCTTCGCAAATTTTAGAGACTCGGAATGCTCACAAAAATATCCCTCTGAAAATTTTTATCGCACCTCCTCAAATTAAGTTTGACCAATTTGATGGTAATCCTGAAGAAATTTCGGAAGTAGAAGGAATTTTAGCGGAAGGTTTGCGTGAATTTATTAATACTAATTATTCTCTGCATCATCCTATCAGACCAACAGAATTTTTAGCAGGTGCTTGGAATAGTAAAAGTTTTCATAGTGAATCGAGTATTAAAGCTTTGTTTATGCTGTTAAAAACAGAGCCGATTTTAATTTTAGAGTCAGACCATGATGGAGATTATTTAAATTTTCGGATTGCTTACTGGGGTTTAGGGCAAGAAAATTATTTTTATAAAACTATCTCTCGGCTACCATACAAAGAGATTTTACGAGGGTTTGCAAAAAGTCGGGCCTTAGAGTGGAAAAAAGTTAGAGATGAATTAGTCAATTTAGGAGAAGACTTAGAAGAAATTAATCAGTTAGGTGGCGATAATGTCCATAATTTAGCAATTTTAGAAAAGACAGAAAAATGGCAAGCGAAAGGAATTGATATCAGCAAACTATCGTTGAAATATCAAATAAATCAGCAAGATATTGCTAAGTTTTGCCAAGTATTAATTACCTGTCATTGTTTAGTTGCGGCTTGGGTAGCAGATGCTTATCACCTAGTGCATCATGATGTACCACCGTTATTACCAGAGTTATTACCTAGTTTTCTCAAAGATAGGCTAGATTTGCCCGCAGTACAAGCAATGTCAGAAAATAATCTACTCCAGATATATGCCACAGGGTATCAACAAGTTTATCAAGCTCTGGAAAAAGAGCGTAGATATTGGGTTCCAGAGTTGGCTTTACAATTAGCGCAGAGTTTATCACATTTACCCGATCGCTCTTGTGCGCAAGAACAAGTAGATTATTCCATCAACACCTGGTTAGAATTACGTCAAGTTAAAACTCAGGAATTTCCTCATCCTCTAGAAGCAATGCTATCTGCCATCAAAATAGAAGATGAGGAATATTTTGATCAACTCAAAGAATATTTTATGGTAGTAGGTGATCGCCAAAGTATTGCATCCATAGAAAAAATCTTACAGGCGATCGCCACCCTCAAAGACAAACGCACTCTCGAATCTCCCGAACTCATCCACACCTTAACAGGTCATTCTGGTAAAGTTGCATCTGTAGCCATTAGTCCTGATGGTGAGACTGTCGTGAGTGGCTGTGCAGATCAAACAATTAATATCTGGAATTTGCAAACCGGCAAACAGATTAGAACTATCACCGGGAATTTAGGTGAAGTTTCATCAGTGGCTATTAGTTCCGATGGGAATTTTCTGGCGGTGGGAAGTTGTCAACATCCCAAAAGCAATGTCACAGTTTGGCATTTAACCACTGGTCAGTTAATCCACACCCTCTTAGGACATCAAAAACCAGTCAACGTTGTCGATATTAGTCCTGATGGGCAGATTCTCGCTAGTGGCAGTAATAAAATTAAAATTTGGAATTTACATAAAGGCGATCGCATTTGTACACTTTGGCATTCTTCAGCTGTTCATGCCGTCGCCATCAGCCCTGATGGTAGCATTTTAGCTAGTGGTAGTTCCGATAGCAAAATTAGGCTGTGGAACCCACGCACAGGTGATCTTCTACGTACACTTACAGGTCATACAGGCGAGATAAAATCAATCGCCATTAGTTCTGATGGACAACTGCTATTTAGCGGTAGTGCGGATACAACTATTAAAATTTGGCATTTGCTTACAGGTAAACTTTTGCAGACTCTCAACGGTCACTCAGATGCAGTCAAATCAATCACTTTGAGTCCTGATGGACAACTGCTATTTAGTGGTAGTAGCGATCGCACAATTAATATTTGGCAGATTGCGACAAATGAAATCCTCTACACACTCACCGGACATTCAGGAAGCGTAAATTCTCTCGCTCTCAATCCTGATGGTAAATTTTTAGTTAGTGGTAGTTCTGATCAAACAATCAAAATTTGGCAAGTTTAGCAAATTGCTGAATATAAACTTGAATACCTGATTTGTGTAAGAAGCTAACTTTTATGATACTTACGTAGAATTACTGTGAATTTTAAAATTACAATATTTGTTTTCTAATAAATTATTTAGACAAAATGAATTGCTGATTAAATATTGATTAAAACCCTTATTCAGTAAGGAATAAATATAAAACTACTTGTCTATCATATACTTAAATATCTTTGCATAGGTATTGATTATAGCGATTTTATGAAGTTAAAGATTTGAATTAACATCTAGACCATTAAAATAAGCTGTGTCAAGATAAACTTCTAGCTGCGTATTCTTATCTTCGGAATTTTAGATGATAATTTTACAAGCTAGATTAAAAACTACTTGCGTTAAATTGCTGAAACAAAATCGAAATCTAGAGTTAATAATTTGTAGAAACTACACATTACTGATACCTTGTAGAACTTTTCCCCTTTGAATATACTCTGCCTACCGCTCAAGAGCTTATTGAAATAGAAATAGCTTTTTGCCTCTGCAAGATAGCCTATAGCTTCTAATTTGAAGCATACAGTTAGCTAATCAAACATTTTATCTGTAATTCACTTAGGATTGAAATATCACCAAATTATTAATTTAAAAATAGGAAAATGCTAATCTTCTAATTCTCGATTTCACAAGTTTCAACTTTGAAATTCCAGTTTTATCATTGACATCTTCTCCATCATATAATTTCGCATCTTTCGAGCAAATACGTATCTGTAATTATAATGAATAATCAGAATTCTCTACTTCATAAAACCGTAGTTTCTCTCATCGATTTCGTTTTTCAGAAATATCATGATGAACTAGCTGTGATTATCGAAGATCAGCAGTTTACCTATAGTGAATTGCAGCGGCGAATAGAACAGTTATCTCAATACTTAACAGCACAAGGTTCGCTAAAACCAAACAGTTTAGTGGGATTGTGTATAGAACCTTCTTTTGAAATGGTGATTGCAATCTGCGCCATTTTAAAAGCAGGTGCAGCGTTTGTTCCTCTTGATCCTGATTTACCCCGTCAGCGACTTAGTTACATGATTTCTGACGCTAAATTAACCACAATTTTGACACAGCAAAAGTTTGCCTTTGATATTGAACCAGCAATGCGGCAAAGTGGTTTGGATGGACAAATGTGTTTTTTAGACACTCCTACAGTCTGGCAACCTTTAACTGCATCCTCTTCATTACCTTCCGTAGAGCCTGAGCAATTAGCATACATAATTTATACATCTGGTTCTACAGGCGTTCCTAAAGGCGTAATGCTTACCCATCAAGGGTTGCTAAATCTTGCAGAAGCTAGTTGTCACACTTTTAATATCGAGCCAGGCTTGCGTTTACTTCAGTTTGCTTCTATCAGTTTTGATGCTGCCATCTGGGAAATCTTCACAGCCTTATGTGGTGGTGCAACTTTAGTACTAGGTGCAAGAGAGCAAATGCTTCCTGGGCAACTCTTAGCAAACTTCATCACAAAACACAGGGTAAATTGGGTGATGCTACCTCCCTCTGTACTCGCAACA
This sequence comes from Nostoc sp. PCC 7107, assembly GCF_000316625.1. Classification (GTDB taxonomy): domain Bacteria; phylum Cyanobacteriota; class Cyanobacteriia; order Cyanobacteriales; family Nostocaceae; genus Nostoc_B. The sequence continues at coordinate 2,256,746 of NC_019676.1, forward strand.
CTCACACCTTTCTGCAATTATTTACCTGATTTACAAATGGTGGTAGTCGGTGGTGAAGCTTGTCCTGTATCACTTGCCAAAGGCTGGGTTTCTTCGCACACGCGCTTTTTCAATGCTTATGGGCCAACAGAAATCACAGTTTGTTGCACAATGTACGAATTCCAGCAACAAGATATGAGTCTGCCTATTGGCTCTGCACTACCAAATGTAGAACTATACATTCTCAATGAAGAACTCCAACTTTGTCATAGTGGTGAAAAGGGCGAGCTATATGTAGGTGGTATGGGAGTAGCTCAAGGCTATCTAGACAAACCAGAAATTACAAGTTCTCGTTTTGTAGACAACCCTTTTGGTGCAGGCAAAATCTATAAAACAGGTGATATCGTTTACGAAGATCCACATCAGCCTGGGCTGTTACACTATGCTGGTAGGTCTGATCATCAGGTGAAAATTCGGGGCAAGCGGATAGAAATAGAAGCAATTGAAATGATCCTTGCCCAACATCCTGGAGTACAAACAAATGCTGTTAAAGCAATTAGAAGTGTACGTATAGAAAGTAGCGATATGCCAGAAAATTATGGTGTATCGATGCTTGTTGCATACATCGTTCCGAAAACTGGGCAGTTTTTAACAGAAAAGCACTTACAACGTTTTGCGGCTGAACAATTACCAGATTATATGGTGCCTACGCGTTTTGTGTTCATGGACGAATTACCCTTGCTACCTAATCGCAGTAAAGTAGACCGAAATGCTTTACCAGAACTTCCTCAAACACCATCTTTTGTTACTGAGACGATGGATAACTCCATCAAAATAGCGGTAGTTTTTGATGAAGCTTTAGAATTACCTACTGGTACTTGCAAGCCTCACTCTAATTTTTTTGAGATGGGTGGAAGTTCCTTGTGTATAGCGCATATTTTATATGGACTCGAACGCGATTTTGGTATCGCTATTCCTTCTCGCTTAATTTATGAGTATCCAACACCATCAGATGTAGCAAGATTATTAGAGCGGTTTAAACTCAAAAGTGAAAGCGCTATTAATGATAGATACATTGACTTACAAGCAGAAGCAGTACTTCCTCCAGATTTGAATACATCTATTTGGCAAAAACCACCACAAGCTAAATATGACTGTGCATTAATTACAGGTACAACAGGTTTTCTCGGCGCACACTTGCTTGATGAACTATTGACAAGAGGTAGTTATAAGAAAATTTATTGTCTGATTCGGGCAGAAAACCAGTCCATTGCAATTGAGAGGCTGCGAGCAACCTTCATTCAATATCAACTACCAACGGCAAAACTGGCGCAGGTAAGTGTCATCAATGGCGATATTGAGCAACCACAGTTGCAATTATCAACACAATTATTTGACCAGCTGGGTGAAGAAGTTGACCAAATTTATCATGTAGCTGCTGATACTAACTACATCAAACCTTACTCACTGATCAAAAAATCCAATGTTGATGGAACTGCAAATATCCTGACTTTAGCTGCACATCTTCGTCATAAAACTTTGCATTACCTATCTACCCTAGCTGTTTATGGCTCAATTACATCTTTGCTGGGTATAAATGAAGTTGCAGAGGAGTTTGATATTGATCTGTGTGAAGGAATCATCTCTGTAGAGTATGGATATGTACGGTCAAAATGGGTGGCGGAAAGGATGTTGCACTCAGCCCAAGCAAAAGGATTAGCCGTTTCTATTTACCGTCCCGGTTTTATTTCTGGACACAGACAAACCCAAGTTGCGAACCTCAATGATATGTTCTATCGTTTTGTCAGTGGCTGCATCCAGATGGGTATGTATCCCGATTTTCCTGAAAAACGTTGGGTACCAACACCTGTAGACTATGTTGCTGAGGCGATCGCTCACCTTTCTTTGGATGCAAAATATACAGGTGGTCAGTACAATATTCTGGTACCGCCGGAAAAAGAATTAAGCCATCTAGAAATATTTGAATACTTTAAAGAATTGGGCTATCCTCTACAAAAGATTTCTCCAAAAAACTGGTTGAATGCTTTGTCTACTTTGTCAACAACTAATCCCTTGCATCCATTGATTTCTTTCTTCCAAGAGAAAGTATATCAAGACCGCAGCACTATCTTAGAGGTTCATCATCGCACTCCTGATTTCCAAACCAAAAATGTCCTTCAGGCTATCGAGGATACTAATATTGAGTGTCCAACAATAGATAAGAATCTGATTAGACAATACCTACCCAACTTTGATAAACATTTCTCGACCAGACAACTCCAAGATGCAGCAGCGCTAAACTATTAGCCTAAAACTAGATTCCCGATTTTTATCAGCAGTCGGGAATCTAGATATTTCAACTTCATAAATAAATAAGTTTACTAAAGTATCAAAATCTTTAATTTGTAACTCAATAAAAAAATAGTTAATTTTTTTAACTATTTTTTGTTTATTCACAAAGGGAATGAAAATGCTAACAGTTGATTTAATATCAGGGTATGAATTAACCGAAATACTCCATGAAGGAGATGACACAATTATTTATCGCGCCATATCAGAGTATGACAAACAACCGAGCATTTTGAAAGTCTTGAAAGCAGATTATCCTTCCATAGATGCGATCGCGCGTCTGAGACATGAATACAAAATTACAGAAAACCTGAATTTAGCAGGTGTCGTTAAAGTTTTAAGACTTGAAACCCACAAAAATCGCTTAGCGATCGTCTTTGAAGATATTCATGGCTACTCTTTGAAACAACTGCTAAGTCAAAGCAGACAAGATTTAAAGAGTTTTATGAGCATTGCCATTCAACTAGCAAAAGCTCTAGTATCAGTACATAATTGCCATATTATTCATAAAGATATTAAACCTGCTAACATCATCATTAACCCAAAAACTGGGCTTGTCAAACTGACTGATTTTAGTATTGCTTCACGTTTAGATAAAGAAATAACCCAACTCGCTAACCCCAACCAACTAGAAGGCACTCTTGTATATATGTCCCCGGAACAAACCGGGAGAATGAACCGCAACCTTGACTATCGAAGTGATTTTTATTCTCTTGGGGTGACTTTCTATGAAATGCTTACCGATCAGTTACCTTTTCAAAGTAATGATCCTCTAGAGTTAGTTTACTCTCATATTGCTAAAGAACCTACAGACATTGGATTATTAAACTCCGAAATTCCTAGTGCTATCTCGTCTCTGGTAAAGAAACTGATGGCAAAAAATGCTGAAGACCGCTATCAAACAGCTAAAGGATTGTTGGCAGATTTAGAAATATGTCAAGAACAGTTAGAAACAACAGGTGAAATCTCAAATTTCACTCCTGGTCGTTTAGATATTTTAAGCCAATTGCTAATTCCTCAAAAGCTTTATGGCAGAGAAAGTCAAGTTAATTCACTTTTAGAAGCTTTTGAGCGAGTTAGTCAAGGCAAGCGTGAACTTATTTTAGTTTCTGGCTATTCAGGAATTGGTAAATCTTCTGTAGTGAATGAAGTAAATAAACCAATCACTCGTGCCAAAGGCTTCTTTATTAGTGGTAAATTTGACCAATTTCAACGAAATGTTCCCTATGCCTCATTGATTCAGGCTTTTAGTTCATTAATGAGGCAATTGCTTACAGAAGATGATACTCAGTTTGAAATATGGCGGCGTAAAATATTAGCAGCTGTTAAGTCCTATGGAAAAGTCATTATTGATGTAATTCCAGAAGTGGAATTAGTCATTGGTAAACAACCAGAAGTAGCTCAACTAAGTGCAGCAGAATCACAAAATCGCTTTAATCGTGTTTTTACAGACTTTATCCGCGTGTTTGCCACAAAAGATCACCCTTTGGTAATATTTTTAGATGACTTGCAATGGAGTGATTCAGCTACCCTCAAGTTAATACAATTACTCATTACTGACCAGAAAACTAAATATTTACTTTTAATAGGTGCTTATCGAAATAATGAAGTTACAATTACACATCCTTTAATCCAGAAAATAGACGAAATTAATAAAAGCCATAATCTTGTTCAGGATATTGTTTTACAAGCTCTATCTATTGATAACTATCATCAATTAATTGCTGATACACTGAATGAAAATTCCGATAAAATCAACCCATTAGTAGATTTACTTTACAATAAAACAGCAGGCAATCCATTTTTTTTAACACAGTTATTACTCGTATTACATCAAGAAAATTTATTTAATTTTGACTTTAATACTGGTTTGTGGCAGTGGGACATAGACAAAATCCAAACAATTGGGATTATTGATAAACGCATTGTAGAATTAATTGCCAGCAGAATTAAAAACCTGCCGATCGCTACACAAGAAATATTGAAACTAGCTGCGTGTATTGGTAATAGATTTTCTCTAGATATTCTGTCTATTGTCAGCGGTAAATCACCAGCAACTACGGCAAGTGATCTGTACGCAGCATTGCAATGTGGACTAATTCTACCTTTGAGTGATGCTTATCGCATACCCTTAGTTTTTGAACAGGAGGAATCTGTTAAATTAACTTTTGATTCCAAACAGATTAGTTATAAGTTTTTACATGATCGCATTCAGCAAGCTGCTTATTCGTTAATTCCTGAAAATCAAAAACAAGGAACTCATTTACGAATAGGTCGTTTATTACTAGAACAGACACCTGCTGAATTATTGTCAGAAAATATTTTAGATATTGTTAATCAACTGAATGTTGGTTGGGATTTATTAACTCAACAATCACAAAAGTATGAACTAGCCAAACTTAATCTACTTGCTGGTAAAAAAGCAAAAGCGGCTACTGCTTATGAGGCGGCTGCGAAATATTTGAATATAGGGTTAAAGCTGTTAATAGCAGATAGTTGGCAAAAATACTATGAATTAACCTTGGACTTATATACTGAAACCACAGAGATAGAGTATTTAAATGGTGATTTTGAACAGTCTAATCATTTAGGAAATATTGCTGTCAATCGAGCCAATAATATTCTAGACAAGGTGAAGCTATATGAAGTAAAAATGCTAACTTACATGGCACAAAATCAGATGCCAGAAGTTTTAGAAATTGGCGTAAAAGCCCTGAGAGAATTAGGTGTAATATTACCAAATAACCCTACACAATTACATGTTCTATTAGCCTTAATAGAGACAAAAATAGCATTAATAGGTAAACCAATTGAAAAGTTAGCTTTGTTACCTGATATGTCTGATCCTGATAAACTAGCAGCGATGCAAATTTTATTGCAAATTGTGCCAGCAGCTAGTCAGGCAGGCTCTTTTCTATTTGTGTTATCTGTATTAGCGATGGTGAGATTATCTATTAAATATGGTAAATCACCTGTTTCAGCTTACGGTTATGCAGCTTATGGAACTATTTTAACTGATAAATTTAACCAAGTTGAAACAGGATATAAATTGGGTAAGCTGGCAGTAGATTTACTGGCAAATATGAATGATAACTCGATCAAAGCGACTGTTTACTTTGTCAATAATGGAACGATTAGCTTTTATAAAGAACATCTGAAAGATACAATTCCACCACTTTTAGAAGGGATGCAGAGTGGATTAGAATTAGGCAATATCGAAAATGCTGGTTATTGTGCTGTAATTGCAGGTTATCATGCTTTACTTTCTGGAGAAAATTTGGAATCTGTAGATAAGAAAATATCTGGCTATGTTGATTTAATGCAGAAATTAAAGTTGCAATCTCTAGGGGTAGCTACAAGTATGTTCAGACAAGTAGCTTTAAATTTGCAAGGAAAGTCATCGCAAAAAGCTGTTTTAATTGGTGAGGCTTTTGATGAAATTACAATGGCAGCAGAATTATTAAAAAATTACTCTTTTAAAGGATTTTATTATGGATGCAAAACCATAGTATGTTATTTATTTGACGAATATGCACTAGCAATTGAGAATGCCATATTAGCTGAAAAAACTCATGCTGACAACGTAGGATTACTAATTTATACTGCTAATAATTTTTATCATTCTTTAGCTCTGACAGCACTGTGTAATCAGGCTTTACCTTTACAAAAGAAGCAATATTTAAAACAGGTAACAGCTAATCAACAGAAAATGAAAAAATGGTCTATACAAGCATCATGTAACTTCCAACATAAATATGAGCTAGTAGAAGCAGAAAAAGCTAGAGTATTAGGTAAATTTCAAGTAGCCATAGACTTATATGATTGTGCTATTGCGGGTGCAAAGAAGCATGGTTATGTCGCTGAAGAAGCTTTAGCTAATGAACTAGCAGCTAAATGTTATATAGATTTTGGTAAAGAAAAAATTGCCAAAATGTACATAACTGAAGCTTATTATGGTTATATTCATTGGGGAGCTATGGCGAAAATTCAATACTTGGATGAACACTATAATAATTTAATTATTCGTAGTGTAAATTGGAAGCAATCAGAAATAGATGTTACCCGAACAATCGCCACAACAAAAATCAACTATTCAGGAACAACAAGTAACAACGATGGGATTTTAGATTTAGCAACAATCCTAAAAGCTTCACAAGCAATTAGTAGCGAAATAGTGCTAGATAAACTCCTAGAAAAACTTTTGCAAATAATTCTCGAAAATGCTGCTGCTCAAAAGGGTTGTCTGATTTTATTTAAAGATAATGAATTATTCCTAGAAGCAGTTAATAGTATAGATAGCAATTCGATTATTTTGCAATCAACTCCGGTAAAAGCAAGTAAAGATATTCCAGTACCTATAATTGAATACGTTGCTAGAACGCAAGAAGTTTTAGTGATCAATGATGTTCTTTCAGAGCCTAATTATCAATCAAATCTTTATATTCAGCAGCACAAACCAATTTCAATATTATGTAATCCTATCTTCTATCAAGGTAAATTTATTGGAATTTTGTACTTAGAAAACAAACTCATTGCTAGTGCATTCACGAAAGAAAATATCAAAGTTTTGAATTTAATTACATCTCAAGCAGCCATTTCTTTAGAGAACTCTCGGCTATATCAGCAAGCTCAAAATTACGCCAAACAATTAGAATCTTCCCTGTCTGACCTCACAGAAATGCAACTGCAATTAGTACAGAGTGAAAAAATGTCTACTTTGGGCAATTTAGTTTCAGGTATAGCGCATGAAATTAATAATCCCATCGGCTTTATTATTGGCAATTTAAAACCTGCAAGTGAATATATCCAAGATTTATTAAAAGTAATTGACTTGTATGAAAACTATTATCCTCAACCTGCCCCAGAAATAACAAAAACTTTGCGTGATGTAGATGTAGAATATGTGCGGGAAGATTTGCCTAAACTAATTGCTTCGATGCAAGAAGGAATCAATCGTATTTATGATGTCAGCCTCAGTTTGCGTACATTCTCCAGAGGCGATACTCAAAAACCAAGTATTTGTAATCTTCATGAAATTTTTGATAGTACAATTTTAATTCTCAAGCACCGCCTGAAAGCTTCACAAGCTCGTCCCGCAATTGAAGTTGTCAAAAATTATGACGACATTCCACTAGTGCGGTGTTTTCCTGGTCAACTTAGCCAAGTATTTATGAATTTAATAGCCAATGCTATTGATGCTTTGGAAGAGTCCAATATAGGACGCAATATAGATGAGATAAAAGCTCATCCCAATCGCATTATGCTCACTACCAAACTTAATGAAGAGCATAAAAGTGTATTAATCTACATTAAAGATAATGGTGTTGGGATGACTCCTGAAGTTAAGCAGAAAATTTTTGATCACCTATTTACAACCAAACCAGTAGGTAAAGGAACTGGCTTGGGATTAGCGATCGCTCGTCAAATTATCATTGAAAAACATGGTGGAAGTATTGAGGTGAATTCTGTATCTGGGCAAGGAACAGAGTTTATTATCCAGTTACCACTATAAATAAAATTAGCCACAGAGTGGGCAGAAAACTTGCTTTATTTCTGTAGTCAGTGATTTCCTATAGCCCTATTTAATGTAAAGAATTAATACTTTGTTTTAATCTAGAGGATATTATTTTGTTACTATAGATACATATCTACTAAGATGATATCCGAAAATTGCCAATTTTAAAACCCTTTATTATTGCTCTGATACTCAGTGATTAACTTTAAAGATACTTTGAGTTAGAAGTATCTTTTTTATTGTAAATTTTTTGATCGCTCATTCATCTACCCGTCGCACTCAGGTAAATTCTGAATTCTCATAAATTACTTTTGTATTACTATAGCCATCAAGTAGCTGTGTAATATAGGGTTCTTGGTGTAAAAATGCGGAACCAAAATTAAAGCGATCACACTGACAACCCATCAATGCGATCGCTTTTTAGTTTATATAAGATTTTAGTTTCAGTCTAGATTTTTACTCAGCGATTCAATATAAGATCTAAAATTTACTATTGCAAAATCACAATGGCAGACCTGACTCCTAACTCTAGTTTTAGTTTGACCCTACGGTTGCAGATTCCCAACCGCGTGGGGATGTTGGCATCAGTGACACAGGCGATCGCTACCAGTGGTGGTAATCTGGGTCAAATAGATTTAATTGAGCAAACCCGTCAAGAATCTACCCGCGACATTACTGTTGATGCTGCTAGTACAGAACACGCTGAAACTATTGTCCAAGCGATCAAAGAACTACCAAACATCAAATTGCTAGATGTTTACGATCGCACTTTTAACTTACACCGTGGTGGCAAAATTAGCATTACCAGTCGTATCGCTCTTAAAAGTGTTTCTGATTTAGCAATGGCGTATACTCCCGGCGTGGGGAGGATTTGTAAAGCGATTGCCGAAAATCCAGAGGAAGTTTATAATCTGACAATTAAACAAAACACTGTTGCCATTGTTACTGATGGTAGTGCTGTTTTAGGATTGGGCAATCTCGGCCCGGCGGCGGCTTTACCTGTGATGGAAGGTAAAGCTATGCTATTCAAGGAATTTGCTGGCATCGATGCCTTTCCAATCTGCCTAGCTACGCAAAATACCGATGAGATTGTTCAGGCTGTCAAGCAGATTGCACCTGTGTTTGGGGGTGTGAATTTAGAAGATATTGCTGCACCGCGCTGCTTTGAAATAGAACAAAGATTGCGTCAGGAATTAGATATTCCGGTCTTCCATGATGACCAACATGGGACAGCAATTGTGACTTTAGCTGCATTATACAATTCTCTCAAATTAGTCCACAAATCAATGGCAGACATCCGCATTGTAATTAATGGTGCGGGTGCGGCGGGTGTGGCGATCGCGCGGTTGTTGCGAAAAGCTGGGGCGCAAACCATTTTGATGTGTGACTCCAAAGGTATTCTGTCTACTAGCCGCACAGATTTGACCGAAGAAAAACAAGAATTCGCAGTCAAAGCCCAAGGTACCTTAGCTGGCGCAATGCAAGGTGCAGATGTCTTCATCGGTGTCAGCGCACCAGGAGTTTTAACACCAGAAATGGTACAAGCAATGGCTAAAGACCCCATTGTGTTTGCAATGGCCAATCCGATTCCCGAAATTCAGCCAGAATTGGTTAGCAAAACTGTGGCGATTATGGCGACTGGACGCAGCGATTACCCAAATCAAATTAATAATGTGTTGGCTTTTCCGGGAGTGTTTCGCGGGGCTTTAGATTGTCGCGCTAAAGAAATCACTACCAAAATGTATTTAGAAGCTGCTAGTGCGATCGCTTCTTTAGTCAACCCAGCCGATTTGAATCCCGAACATATTATTCCTTCTGTGTTTGATGCGCGTGTCGCCCCAGCTGTAGCGGCATCTGTACAAAGGGCAGCCCGTGAAGAAGGTATTGCCAAGAGTTGAGTATAATTTTTGTGGGATAGGCAAGTTGCCTATCTCCCAGAAAAAGACAGTAGAGATCAATTAACCGCAGATGTACGCAGCGAAAAGTTTGCGCGTTCGGGTTTCCCGGCGCAAAACTTTTAAAGACAGATACACGCAGATAAAATTCACTCATGCAGTATCCTTTTGGAAGTGAGTTCATCGCAGAACTACCGCTAATTTTGGCAGGGCCAATGCTACAACATACTGAATCAACAGCCGTGACGGTATGGATAGCCTTAAAGCAATCTTGTCAGGTGGAACTAAAGGTTTATGAAACAAGCAATAATGGCGCAATATTAGGAAATTATTTGTTTGCTGGGCAACGCGCTACAGTTGCCTTGGGTGAATATCTGCATGTTGTGGCAGTAACGGCTCAATGTCAAGATGGAAATCATCTGGTGAGCGATCGCATCTATGCCTATGACTTACAATTCGTCTGTGGTGCAGAACAGCAAACTCTATCCCAAGCATTAAGTTCTCAGAATTTTGCCGCCGATAGTATCAGTTATTTTGACCATCAAAAACCAACGTTTGCTCTATCTCCCAGTCGTCTGCAAGATTTAAAAATTGTCCACGCTTCTTGTCGGAAACCGCATGGTCATGGGCTAGATGCCTTACCAATTTTAGACGGTTTAATTGCCAATACAGCGAGTCAACCCCAACGCCGCCCCCATCAATTGTTTCTCACTGGCGACCAAATTTATGGCGATGATGTTGCTGATCCTTCATTGTGGGTAGCGACTCATTTGGGTGATATCTTGCTGGGTTGGGAAGAAAAATTACCTGTGAGTCCGATTTATTGCACTCCCAAGCAATTACCCACCAGACAAAGGGCAGAAATTGCTACTGAACAAGCTGGTTTCACTGCCGGATTACATAACAAATACAGTAAAGTTAACAGTCACCTGCTCAGTTTGGGGGAGTATTACGCAGCTTATTTATTAACTTGGTCACCTGTGTGTTGGCCACGGAAATTTCCCCTAGGAAAAGAAGTAACTAGCGATCGCCAAGGTATCAAAAACTGGCATCGAGAAGTCAAAGATTTACAACAATTCATTTATACTTTGGGAAAAGTGCGGCGTGCTTTGGCAAATATTCCCACTTACACAATTTTTGATGACCACGATGTTAGCGATGACTGGAATTTAAATCAAGCTTGGTGTTTACGCGTTTTGGGCAAACCTTTAGGGCGGCGGGTAGTGCAGAATGCTTTATTAGCTTATAGTGTGTTTCAAGCTTGGGGAAATACACCTGAACAATTTACCTTTGGTCAAGCTGGGGAAAAATTGTTGGCGGCGGCGGAAATTTGGTCAGCTTCCCACGGAACAGATGTGAATGCTGATCAAGAGATCGCTCTTTATGTTGGTCTGCCAGATACCGATTCTCTCACAGACTTACCAACCTTTGCCCAAGATGGTTCAGTATTAATTCTGGCACGACATCCTCAATCCCTCGATTGGCATTACACCATTCGCAGCCCAATTCATGAAGTAATTGTTCTCGATACCCGGACTTGGCGGGGTTATCCAGCCGACCAAAAACCCATCGCCCCACCCAGATTGTTATCACCCCAAGCTTTAAAACAACAACTGCTGACACCTTTACAAGAAACAACCAATATTCCCACTACATTTGTCATTGCACCTACCAATGTATTTGGTTTAAAAGTTATTGATTGGGTTCACCATTGGCACTTACAAAATGAGAAAGTTTTTTCTACAGATGTGGGTGATGCGTGGAATATTCATACAGAAGCACTAGCTCAATTTCTCGCCACATTATTCGCTCAACGTCAACAAGTTATTGTCTTGTCGGGAGATATTCACTATAGTTCTGTGGTGCGTTTATCTCATAAAAATGTTGATTCACCCTCCGCATCTGTGTTGGTACAATTAACCTGTAGCGCGTTAAAAAATGAAGAATTACTGACGCGGTTAATTCATACAAAATTGAAAAATTGGCTGTTACCAGAGAAACTGCGGTATTGGTTGGGTTGGAATCATCCAGTGGATATGGTAGAAATTTCAGCTAAAAAATGGCACCGCCGACAGTCGCGCCAGCCTGATTGGCGGTGTGCTTTAGAGGTGATTCCTCGACAAAAAACCCGCCCTGTTGACTTAGCCACGGATGTGTTAAGTTTTATCGCACCTTGGAATCGACCAGAAAAGGCTAAGTGGCGATCGCTACAATTTTTAATGTTTTGGCGCTCCAAGTGGTTTCAAGATGGAAAAGAAGTAGTAGGAATGAATAATTTAGCATTAGTGCAGTTTGAACCGACAGATGAAAGTCTTGCTAGTAAAGTCATTCAAGATTTATACTGGTTCTCTTCCTGGTATACAACAGAACTGGTTTATTCTCGGTTTGAGACTCAGCTGCAACCCAATGATGATTTGTTCGATTAGGAATCTCATCAATTGTTGGTGTAGCTAATGTTAATGGATAAAACCTAATTACTCAGTAACAAAATCTTGCAGCCTAAGTTTGGAGCTTTAGTAAATATGATTACCTACACCAATGCTCAATTCCGTTCGATTTTATTTGGATTAGGATATCTAGCTCAAGATTTTGCAGCTGCGTCAAAAGGGTTTCCGGTTAGTAAAGATAATTCTCAGTTAACAACCATTAAAATTTTACAAGCTATCAAAAACTTTCAGGCAGATTATGGACTACTAGTAGATGGTGTAGTCGGGCCAAAAACAATGGCGAAAGCAGAAGAAGTCATCAGAATTCTGCAATATGAGTTGAATGTAGTTGTCAAAGCAGATTTACCCAAAGATCATCCCTTTTATGGGCCAAGAACTGTAGCCGCAGTTAAAAAGTTTGCCGCCCAATATTCATCTGAGGATGAAGGAATGATAACTGGTGTCGCCACCTTAGAAATTCGCAAAAATCTTGATCGCGTAGCAAAACAATTAATCTAATTCACTCGTTCTCTGTTTTCTTTTAAGAAATTAAATTTGCGATCGCTTCTACTAATTATTCCATATCTACGAAAACCTGTGGCGAGAGCTTGTTTTTACTCCACTTTTCCGGCATAAGCGGTAAGTGCGGCGGGATTGTTCCCTAGGAATCTGCTGAATAAATCTATCCAGTGATGCAAAAATAGATAATTCTAGTCAAGAAGGGTGGACATTATTAATGCCTACCCTTCTTGAATTGTGCTGACTTTTGAATTCTGCTTCAAGCCAAAGCCGCAGCGGGTTGTGGCCAGCGTCCTACAGCTTTGCCAACTACAGATAACTCTTGCATTAAGCGGTCAAAACGCTCTGGTGTCAAAGATTGTGGCCCGTCGGAGAGGGCTTTTTTCGGGTTGGGATGCACCTCAATCATGAGAGAATCAGTACCAGATGCGATCGCCGCCATCGCCATTGCTGGGACAAATTCTGCCCAGCCAACACCATGACTCGGATCAATCATAATCGGCAGATGTGTCAATTTCCGCAATACTGGCACTACCGATAAATCTAGGGTGTTGCGGGTGTACTGGCGGTCAAAGGTGCGAATACCGCGCTCACACAAAATCACATTGGGATTTCCCGCCGCCAAAATATACTCAGCCGCCATTAACCACTCTTCAATGGTGGATGACATTCCGCGTTTCAACAGCACTGGCTTTGGTTGTGCGCCGACTTTTTTCAGCAGGGAGAAGTTCTGCATATTTCTCGCCCCTACTTGGACAACATCGGCAACTTCGGCAATTTTATCAAGTTCTGCCGCATCCATTACTTCTGTAATTACCCCCAACCCGCTGACTTCCCGCGCCTTGGCGAGTAAATCCAACGCACTCTCACCATGTCCTTGAAAAGCATAGGGCGAAGTCCGGGGTTTGTATGCACCACCGCGCAAAAATTTAGCACCTGCGGCTTTGACTCGCTGTGCTGTTTCCACAATCATTTCTTCATTTTCTACCGAGCAAGGGCCAGCCACAACCACTAAAGGATGTTGTTCACCAAATGTCACTGCACCATCAGGGGTATTCACCACCACTTCCGACGCTTCGCCATGACGGAATTGACGACTAGCTCGTTTATAAGGTTGCTCTACCCGTAATACTTGCTCAATCCACGGGCTAACTTCTTGAATTTGTAAGGGATCTAAATCAGCGGTGTCCCCTACTAAACCAATTACGACTTTGTGTTTACCAATAATTTTTTCTGGTGTTAGTCCCCAGCTAGTTAGTTCCTCGTCAATGCGGTTGATTTCCGCCTCTGGGGAACCAATCTTCATGACTACGATCATTTTAAATTACCTGATTAGTTGAGTGAAATATCAAACAAATAAGCCTAACTATGATTGTCGTACTTCTCAGTATTTAGTGTAATTTTTAATGATGAAACATTAACATTTATAAGTATAAAAAAATCAAGCGCTCAGTCATAGAGCTACAAAATATTGGGTTTAATTTTAGATAGTATGTTTTTTTAATTAGCAATGTTGAAGTTATATAACTTTAACTTCAACATTTACTGTAAAATTACCCAATATCGGAGTCATCTGAATACGTGAGCGCTAATTATCAGACGTTTTTTTGCTGAGTTTCGCGCCAAACTGCTACCATCCGACCCCAATTAGTAGTAAATTCGCTGAGTCCGATTAAACCTCCTGGTCGTTCTTCATCCCAAGAGGCAGAAAGAACGCCGTAAGTAATGCCTAATACACCTAAACCAAATAACCCCATATTGACCAGCAAAACGGCAATAGGAGCTAATTTAATTTGGGTTTGGGTAGCTAGTAGATAGCTAACTATTAATGTAGTAATCCCCAAAGCTGTGGGGAAACCACAAAAAAACGCTACCCGCCGAATCATCCGGTGGCTAACCACTTGGGGAATGGCCATCTCTTCTTTGGAAAATGGCGACTTCTGGCTGGCTGACGTTTCCAATGTATTAGACTTGATGGGAGTTTTCTGAACTTTTACAGGTTTTTGGCGTTTTTTGTTCGGTTCAAAAGGCAAACGACTGCGTTCAGGTTCTTCAGCAGACATAAGCGGTAGTCCCTATCCACGAATACCCAGACGAGCAATCAGAGCTTGATATTTTTCCCGACTTTCTTGTTGGAGATAAGCAAGCAGGCGCTTACGATGACCAATTAGCTTTAATAAGCCCCGGCGGGAAGAATGGTCTTTTTTATTAGCTTGGAGGTGTTCGCTGAGGCGATTAATTCGCTCGGTCAGCATTGCAATTTGCACATCAGCGGAACCAGTATCGGTTTCGTGAACTTGGAAATTGGTAATTATTTCTTGTTTGCGCTGTTGCGTCAGAGCCATGATCGATTAATTTCTAATTTTTCTAAATATATGCAGCAGTCTCCCATGATATCACAGCCATTCAGCTGTATGTCGAAGGGTGAGTATTTTCTCCAAGCGATCGCTTTAAATCCACCAGACACATACACGAGCCATAGGCGAAATAATAGAATGCTGGCTCTTTTGGTAACTCTTGTTGCAGTTTCAAATCTAGCTTTGCAGGATTGTGAGATTGCACCCAATTGTAGCCTGAGTGTCCAATTTGGTTACTCATCTATCCCTAGAAGTATTAACTACAGGTAAAATTTTACCATCAAAAAATAAAGTATACAACTGTATTTCGATAGAGCAACCGTAGTTTATCGAAATTTTTCACAACGAAATAACTGCTTCAATTACCATCTACAACTCAGATAAGGCAAAAATTAGTGATTGCGCCCCCACCGACACCAACGCCGGAAGTGCGATCGCATATCTGTTAACTCTTAAGTATTAAACTAAGACTTGTCCTTTATTTCTTCTCAGGACTGCTACTTCTTCCTTTGAGAAAACACCTGGTTTTCTAATTATGTACATCATTTGTCTTGTTCTGTTTCTGTACATTTCTTGATCTATCAACTCTTGAGCGCGTGCTTCAATTTTCTTTTGACGCTCTAATGGAAGTTCTTTGATTTTATCGCTTAAACTCTTGCCCATTATTTAATAATCCTCCTGTTCTAATTTTAGAAGATGGTTGTTGTATCGGGCATCAGCTTTTTTAATTAATTGTTTGTAAAATTGTTTCTGGCTAATCCCTGATTTATCACCTGCTACAAGTAAAATGGCTTGTCTTCTTGGGTCAAAAGCAAAAGCCACACGCCAAACACCGCCACCAGCATTAAAACGTAATTCTTTCATATTGTCGTGTTCAGAGCCATTGAGGGTGTCTGCATGAGGACGCTTAAGTTGAGAGCCAAATTCTTCCAATAACCTGGCTTTAGCAAGTAGTTCATCTTTTACATCTTCAGGTAACATATCGAATTCTGATTCAAAACCCTCATGAAATTCAACTTTCCACACTAGTCTATTTTTGATAATGAAATTTGTATTTTCATGACTATACTAAGGAAATAAAATAACGCACTTTTTGTTTTTCTCTGTTACAAGGAAGACTGATTTAGCTATGTTGTATATTCGGCGTTGATTTTCACATAGTCGTAACTTAAATCACAACCCCAGGCTTTACCTGTACCATAACCATTACCAACGCTGACGGCAATAATTACGGGATTGTCTAAGCGTTGAGTTTTGATGTTACTGCGAACATCGCCCGATAAATCATTACTATTATTAGTAGCCACTACATTTGCAACAGGATAATCGCTGGCTGCTTGTTTTAAATATGCGCTGGCAGCGGCGCGGTCAAATTGCAACGGTTGACCATTTTCTAATAGTAGGAAATCGCCTAATTTAATTTGCAAGTTATCCTGCTCAAAGGGTACACCTGCACGTCCCGCGGCGGCGGCGATGCGTCCCCAGTTGGGGTCACGCCCAAAGATTGCAGATTTAACTAAGGATGAACCTGCAATGGTTTTGGCAATTTGTCGTGCGGCGAGGTCATCATGAGTTCCTGTAACTTGCACTTCAACCAGACAGGTTGCACCTTCACCATCCCGCGCGATCGCTTTAGCTAAATGCTGGCATACTGCTGTTAACATCGCCTCTAATTTTTCGGCTTCTGCACCCATCTCGGTAATTGCTGGGGTACGAGATTGACCATTGGCTAAGGCAATTAAACTATCGTTGGTGCTAGTATCGCCATCTACGGTAATGGAATTAAAGCTTTTATCTGCGGCTCTACTCAACATTTGTTGCCAAAGATGGGGAGAAACGGCCGCATCACAGGTGACAAATGCCAGCATAGTTGCCATGTTGGGGTGAATCATCCCGGAACCTTTGGCAATACCACCAATGCGGACTGGGCGATCATTTATAGTTGTTTCTAAAGCAATGGATTTTGGTACTAAATCTGTAGTGATAATTGCGCCAGCAGCAGCATCAGAACCTGTTTCGGAAAGTGATGCTACTAATTTAGGAATCCCACTGCGTAAAGCATCCATCTTGATGCGTTTTCCAATTACCCCAGTGGAAGCCAGCAAAATCAATTCTGGGTCAATATTTAATTCTTTGGCTAATAACTCCGCACTTTCATTAGCATCACGTACACCTTGACTACCTGTAGCAGCGTTGGCTTGTCCGGCGTTGCAAAGAATAGCACGAGCGCTAGGTTTGGCTTGTAAAATTTGACGGCAATAATCTACACAGGCGGCTTTAACTTGAGAAGTGGTAAATACACCAGCTGCGATCGCTTCAACATCAGATACTATCAAAGCTAAATCTGGCAATCCCGACGGTTTTAATCCTGCGGTGATTCCTGCGGCTCGATATCCTTTAGGCGCAGTCACACCACCAGTAATTTCTTGCCAGTCTGCCATTTTTACGTTCCCCCACAAATATTAGCGGCTTGACTGGCGATTATACCAATAGTCAACAGTCAATAGTCAATTGTCATTTGCCTATTTTCTACGCCCTATTTTTATTGAAAAAGGAGAGCTACTTGAGCAGCTCTCCAGATCATCAGGGTGCATCTACTTAACACAGCATATCATTTTTGCCATGAGGAGTATCACCCATTATTTGTTTTTTTGTATAAATATTATTAAGATTTTATCCGTAGAATACTTAGACATAGAATTTTAGATGAAAATGGTAAATTTAGTTACTACCCTGTGTCACATCTAAAAATGCACATTGATGTTTATGGTTGTCTTGAATCATTTTTGATTGCTTTGATGGCTTGAATTACTTGCTTCAGAAAATAAACTGGCTAAGTTAATTGCTTTGCTTACCAAATAAAGATTTCAAATGTGATAGAAACATAACTTCCTAGTTAAAAAATAAGGAGAGAAGCTAGGGCAACTCTCCGAATCATTAGGTGCATCTACTAAGCAAATAATAGCCTTTTATTTGTGAGGGTTATTACTTAGCAAGCTGTGATTTTAGTAAATATACGGTAAAGAAATTACTGAATAGAAACTAGAGAAAATGTCTGATGGGTAAGAATTTACTGGCAATCAAACTAGGCATTCAGCTTTTTTTCCACCAGTTCATTAGTTAACTTCGGATCAGCACGTTTGCTGGTCTTTTTCAGCACTTGCCCGACAAAGAAGCCTTTGAGATTGGTGTTACCGTTACGGTATTTTTCTAGTTCTTTGGGGTTAGCGGCAATCACTTCATCGACAATTGGTTCTAGGATACTGGGGTCAGTGATGAGTTCTTGGCCGGCAAAAGCTTTTTCTGGAGTCACACCTTGGAGTAAATCTGGCAATTTTTCTTTAGCTTGGGCGTTGCTAATTTTCCCAGTTTCAATGCGGGTAATTATTTCAGCCAAGTTAGCAGGGGTTAAAGCAATATCATTAATATTGAGTTTTTGCTTGTTGAGATATGCGGCGATATCTTGAGTAATCCAGTTTGCAGCTGCTTTGGGATTTGCGCCAGATGCGATCGCTGCTTCAAAATATTCTGATACGATATGCTCTTCTGTCAAGACTCGCGCATCATAGGTTGAAAGTCCCAATTCAGTCTCATAACGATAACGCTTTTGGGCGGGGAGTTCTGGTAGTTCGCTGCGCCAGTTCTCTAATTGAGTATAGGTTACCTCAATGGGGGCTAAGTCTGGTTCGGGGAAGTAGCGGTAATCGCTAGAACCTTCCTTAACCCGCATACTAATTGTGCGTTGTGCGCCTTCTTCCCATAACCGGGTTTCTTGAATAATAGGTTCTCCGGCTTCAACAGCGGCGATTTGGCGTTCAATTTCGTATTCAATGGCTCGTTGAATGGCGTTGAAGGAGTTCATATTTTTAATTTCTACCTTCGTGCCAAATTTCTCTTGTCCGATGGGACGGACGGAGATGTTAACATCACAACGCAACGATCCTTCCTGCATATTTCCGTCACTCACACCGAGATAACGCATAATCCGGCGTAGTTCTTGGGCGTATTCCGCAGCTTCTTGTCCAGAACGAATATCAGGTTCCGAGACAATTTCTACTAGCGGTACACCTGCACGGTTGTAGTCTACTAAAGAATAGCTCGAACCAGACAGGCGAGTCTCGTTCCGAGAGGCTCCGCCAACGCTTCCCGCGTGTACCAACTTCCCTGCATCTTCTTCCATGTGCAAGCGAGTAATCCCAATCCGTTTGCGGACAGGATTACCATCAGCATCTACCAACTCAATTTCGATCCAACCATGTTCTGCGATCGGTAAATCATATTGAGAAATTTGGTAATTTTTCGGTAAATCAGGATAAAAATACTGTTTACGGTCAAATTTGCTATATTTGGCGATTTGGCAATTCAATGCTAAACCGGCTTTCACTGCATACTCTAGAACTTTTTCGTTGAGTACGGGTAAAACTCCAGGTAATCCCATACACACGGGGTCAATGTTAGTATTTGGATCAGCACCGAACGCCGTAGAGCTACTAGAGAAAATTTTTGTATTCGTACTTAGCTGACAATGGGTTTCTAGACCAATAATCGCTTCGTACTCAGTTTTGACTGGAGTAGCAGAAGTCATAAGATTAAAAGTTCGACCAATTTACACGTAGATTACTATTTTAGCCTCGCCTTGACGATTTCTTGCTCTGATGCGTAGATGGAAGGGCTTGTTGAGAGATATCGCTGCAAGTATGCAAGACGGTAGGAAAAATTGCTACTATAGAGCAAAAAGAATGTATCACCATGCCTAACGTCGAAAAAATTAGCGTAGCTCTGACTCCAGAAATGGCAGCTTTGGTTCGTAATGCTGTAGAGTCAGGGGAATATGCAACTAGCAGTGAGGTAATTCGTGAAGCACTGCGCGAGTGGAAGCAAAAACGCTTACTTCAGTTGCAAAATCTTGAAAAGCCAATAGCTGAATCAAAATTAGATTTAACAGCAGAAGAGAAATTAGCTAAATTAAATAAATTATTTGGAGCGTGGAAAAATCAACCAGACTTAACAGAAATATTTGCAGAAATTGACCAGCAACGCCATACTTATCAAGGTAGAAGCATAGACTCAATTGATAATCGGGATAACGACTAGTGTATCTGTTAGACACTAATATTTGCATTGCGCTGCTCAAAGCAGATACCCAAGCAGTAAAAAAATTTAATTTCTATTTTGGTCAATGTTATCTATCCACAATTATAGTTGCAGAACTTTATAAAGGTGTTTACTATTCTCAACAAGTAGCCAAGAATCTAGAAGATTTACAGCAGTTCATTGACCTATTACCAATAGAACCATTTGATATAAATGCAGCTTGTGAATTTGGCAAGATTCAAAGTGAGCTCAAAAAGATTGGTAAACTAACTGGCGAAGTCGATGCTTTAGTTGCTGCTGTTGCTCGTTCTCGTAATGATATTGTTGTAACTAATAACATCAAAGATTTTGTTAATATTCCCAACTTACAGTTAGAGAATTGGTTAAACAATTAGATATAAATTAATAATTATTTTATTTATCTCTATATTGTTCAGCATTTATTTTATTGCTCTTTTCACCTTTGTAGCAAAGAATAATGATAACAATATACAAATATAAACTATGACTCATCAAATATATACAACTGATATCTTAGTTGTAGGCGGGGGAACTGGGGGAACGGCGGCGGCGATTCAAGCAGCCAGAAGGGGTATTAAAACGCTTTTGGTGAGTGAGTTTGCTTGGCTGGGGGGAATGCTGACTGCTGCTGGAGTGTCTGCACCAGATGGGAATGAGTTAGTTGCTTGGCAAACTGGGTTATGGGGTGCGTTTTTACAAGAGTTACGACATCGCCAACCAGGAGGATTAGATAATAGTTGGGTGAGTTTTTTTAGTTACAATCCGGCTGTGGGGGCGGAGATTTTTGCAGATTGGGTGAAAGAGTTGGCAAATCTGCAATGGATTTCTGGACAGGTACCATTGGAAGTTTTACAACAGGGAAATTGTATTACTGGTGTACGGTTTGCTGATTTTACTGTGCAAGCCAAGGTGATTCTTGATGGTACAGAGTTAGGCGATTTATTGGCGTTGGCGGAAATTCCTTGCCGTTGGGGTTGGGAGTTACAAAGTGAATGGGGAGAACCCAGCGCCCCAGTTAGTTGTAATGCGCTGACAGAGAAATATCCAGTACAGTCCCCAACTTGGGTAGTAATTATGCAAGATTTTGGTGATGCCGTTGCACCAGAAATTCCGGCTGCGCCTAATTATAATCCAGGGTTATTTGATGGTGCTTGGGAAAATTATGGTGCGGAGAAGTTTTTGAATTATGGACGCTTGCCAGGCGATCGCTTTATGATTAACTGGCCCATCAAAGGGAATGACTACGGTGAAGGTGTCGGGCGTTTGGTAGAGTCAGAAGCATCTAAAGCTGAGTTTATCCAAGAATGTCGCTGGCAAAGTCAAAATTTCGCTCATTTTATCCAAAATCAGCTAGGTCGCCGCTATGGTTTGGCAGAGAAAATTTTCCCTTGGGCTGAGACAGCTTTTGCCTTACATCCCTATTACCGTGAAAGTCTCCGTTTAGTAGGACTCACAACAATTCTGGAACAAGATATTTTACCTGTGCCTGGAGGTAAAGTTGCATCTCTGTTTCCAGATGCAGTGGCTATTGGTAACTACGCCAACGACCATCATTATCCAGGCTTTGATTTACCGCTGCAACCTAAATCTATTCGCTGGGGGGGACGCTGGACGGGAACGCCGTTTACTATTCCTTATCATTGTTTAGTTCCGGCAACTACAGACGGTTTATTAGTGTGTGAAAAAAATATTTCTGTGTCTCACATAGCTAATGGTGCAACAAGATTACAACCTGTAGTGATGGGTATCGGTCAAGCGGCTGGGATGGCTGCTGCTATGTGCGTGGAGTTGGGTGTACAACCGCGAGATTTACCAGTTAGGGTTTTACAAGAAGCATTATTACAAGATAAACAAGCACCTGCGGCGATCGCACCTTTATTTAATCTAGATTTTTCCCCTCATCATCCACAATGGTTGTCCACGCAACTCTATTATTTAGATAATCCTCAAAATTATCCTGTAAGCGGTAATTGCCCTCGGATATCTTCAGTTGATAAAGTAGTAATACCAGATGGTGAATGTTTTACAGGCATTTTCCAACGTATAGATCAGCAAAATTACAAACTTTTAATTACTGAACCAACTGCTGAACAAGGAAAAACTTGGCAACTAGTAACTTTGCGATCGCACATAGATGAACAGCTACAAATTGCTGTACATGAACAATTGATTACTGTGTGGGGAAGGCCAAATCACTCTGGTAATTGGTTATTAGTTGATAAATTAGAAGGGTAAGAACTGAAGCAGAACTGAGCCAATACCACTTACAAAGTCGAAGAAACTTGCTTTGCCTGTAGTAACATTTTCTTTGTACGGTGTTTGCAATTCTTTTATAAAAGCCTGGGCTGTTTGGGTTCCAGTGCCGTTTTGTTGGGTAGTAAATAGCTTGTCAGCTATTTGGGCATCTGCAAAAGCACCTTGACGGTCAAATAATTGGTATTTAGCAATACCACGAGCTAAGTAAGCGCCTGCGTATTCTGGTTTAGCGGCGATAGCTTGATTAAAGTAACTAATTGCTTGTTGATGATTGCCTTTCTGCCCTTCTGCTATTCCCCAAGCATAAAACTCTTCTGGTGTAGCGACTTGTAATGGGATACCAATAGCACCTTGAAAGTTAACTCCTTGTAGGTAAGCCTTGGTAAATTCTGCATTACCTAAATAAGTGTTTCTTAAATCTGCACCGGCAAGATTCGCCCCGTTAAATTTCGCCTCTGTTAAGTTAGCGCCAAATAATCCTGCACCACTTAAGTTTGCACCTCGTAAATCAGCACCCGTTAAATTAGCACGGCTGAGATTTGCACCTGTGAGATTTGCACCACTCAAATTCGCCCCAGATAAATCAGCTAAAACTAACCCTGCACCAGTCAAATCGCAGTTCTGACATTCTTTGGTGGCTAATAACTGTCTCAGATGTTCTGAATTAGCTGCTTGGGCAGTTGAGCTAACACCGATGGCGGCGACAAATATAATTGTGGCTAAAATTGGGCTTTTCATACTTGGGTGTGGCAATATTTGCTGCTCAAAACTCAAAATTAGGCTATAAATTTATACTTCAGCCTATGATATGAAGAGTTTGAGCAATTTGCCCTCAGTAGATGCCTAGATTAGTTAATGAATTTGCATAACAGCAAATTCTCCTGGCTGATAAAAATCAATTTTTTGACTTGTATTGCTGGGAGCAGACCAACCTATCTCTGCAATTAAACGTAAGACCAATGTTAAAATAGTTGCAAGTAAGAGTTTCTCTAGCATTATCCTCTCCCCCAATCCGCCACAAAATAATCAAAACTTATACTATCGGTAAGTATAATTTATAATTTACCCCAAAGGCTATGTCAGACTTACTTAAAACTCAATGATGTATATCTGGTTTTTGTGTGATGCTGATCACACAACAGGTAGAAAATAACTGGTGAAGCGATCGCTTTTCATCTCCGTATTAAACTAACTGGTAAAGCTGTCGTTAAGTCAAATGAAGCGTTAGATTGAACAAAGTATCGCTGCTATGACCAATCTCATCAGGACTTTGTTACGCAGAGGTTGCCTAATTTTATTAGCAATGTATTTAGTACTTCAGCAGATTAGGAAATGCTATAATTTATGTGAGTAATAAATTTAAGTATATCTAAATGTGATCCCTTGCTGTTAACCTTGAATTCCTTGAATTAAAATCCCTAAAATCTTATTTAATTCTTTAATATAGTAGTTATTTAAATCAACAAATAAATTTGTACCTTCTAGCTTCAAAAATTTCCAAATATCTCCCGTTGTAACTGCTCCATAAATGGTTTTAATATTATTGCCTTCTCGTTCATTAAATATCTGAGCCGCTAACATTGCTGCCATACATTGACCTAATCCATTTTTAATGTTTTCATTCTTGGCTTCAACAATAATAATTACAGGTGCATTAATTGTTAACTGTTCTTTAGAACGGCTGATGACAAAATCACAATAACCATTTAGACCTTTGTCATTATCAACATTAAAATCTGTGCCAGAAAATAAACTTACCTGGCAATCAGCACTACGTCTTACCTCTAATAAAATAGGGGTAATAATCATTTCTGAGCGAGCTTTTTCTGTATTAATAGCTAATGCCAACTCTGTTGTTTCCTCTAAAATATTTATTAACTTATCACTTATTTGTATAGGTAAAATATTAGAAAATAAATCATTTTGTTCATGAATATTAATCTGAAAATCTTTTTTAAATTTAGTTAAGCTAAAATCACTATAAGCCATGAGAATTACCTGATAATTTCGCTAAGATGTTGTGGTGATTTGAATGCGATCGCACATTATTCAGTAGCCTCAACTCTCATATAGAGTTCCATCTTTTTGCGTAAAAATTCGCTCACCATTTACACCTGCTTTGGCAATTAAATCATCGTCTGGATAGTAAGCTTCATCATCCGGTGTTCTATCCCCAATTTCTAAATAAATTACTATTGTCTCAGAGCGATTGACTAGTTGATGTCCGTTTTCTTCGCCAGCGGGAAAACCCGCCATCATTCCTGGTGTGAGAATTTGCTCTCCGGCGTTAGTAACCAAGGTTGCTTCACCTTCAATAATATAAATAAACTCATCTTGCCGAGTATGCCAATGTCTTAAAGCCGAACAACTTCCAGGTGCTAGGGTGACTAAATTTACCCCATAATTTTTTAATCCGGCGGCATTACCTAACGCTTTTTTAACTCTCCCCGCAACGAGATGTTGAAATTTCTCTGGGTAAATTGAAGTTGTGCGGCTGGGAATATTATCTGGACTAATAATCATGTATTTTATCCTTATATGATTGGTGATATCGATACATCAATTTAAGATTGCCAACTTCTGAGGTAAAGTCCCAACGCTGATAAAATGGCATCATTTCTGGCAAACAGTAAAGCGCAATTTGTTCGACTTGATGTAATTGGGGATGATGCACAATTGCATCCATTAACTTAGCACCAAGCCCCTTTTTTCTATAGTCTGGTTTAATTATGACATCGTAAATAATTGCTCGATACACAAAGTCTGTGAGAACGCGAGTAAACCCAATTAATTGTTCATTATTATCTATCAAGCCTAAAATAATATCTGAAGATTGTAGCATTTTAGCAACATCTTGATATGTACGCTGTTTGCTCCAGAATTCGTTTTTATATAACTCTACTAATTGATAAATTTGCTTTTCTGTGAGGGTGTCAATAAATTTGTAAGTCATTGGAAAACTATCTTTAATCAGGAAAGGGTTTACGTGCTATAAATGCCGCATTTCCTTTTGGTAAATAAAAACTACCATAATTGCGAGTTGTTTGTACACGAAAGCCGATTTTGCGTAAGTCTGTGGCTATTTGGGTGGCTCGGTATAATTGCATATAATGTATTTCTTCATCCCGTCTGTAGTATTCTCCGACTTGGCGAAAAGTGATGATGCGGCGGGTTAAAATGTTTTGCGATCGCAGTTCTTCTTTTTCAACTAATACCAGCCAATTTTTGCCTTCGGTAAAATTTTTAGTTTTATTTCCGACTGCAATTTGTCCTGCTTCCACAATATCGAAGATAAACACACCACCAGGGGTTAATGCTTGATATATGCGCTGGAATAGCTGAATCAGGTTTTGGCGGTTGTTGTCAGCATCAAATAAGTAACTCAAGCATTCACTAATGGAAGTGACCGCATGACATGGGGGAATGGCAATTTTAAAGACTGAACCAAGATAAAATTTTGCCTGGGGTACTCTTTTTTGAGCGATCGCAATCATCGACTCGGAAATATCAACGCCTAATACCTGATAATTAAACTTGACGAGTTCGTTTGCCCATAATCCACTTCCACAACCCAAGTCCACTACTAAACCTGAGTTAATTCTGTTTTTATTGAAAATTTCCAGAATACCTGGGGCTGATTTGAGCGCATAATCCCGAAAACCATCATCATGGATAAAGGCGAGGTCTTCTTTGTACCATTCACTCATATAGAGACCTGAGTTTCAGCAATTTATTTTATCGCAGGAGGCAGAAGGCAGAGAGCAGCGCGTTGCGGGGGTTCCCACACCACATACTTCAAGTCGGCAGAGCCGCCCAACGCAGTGGCTCCCCGTTGTAGCGACTGCGGAGAGGCAGGAGGCAGGAAGTAAAATATTACTACTCCTGTTATTCACGCTTTCAGGATATCCTCATCTATGCGACTACAGTTATATCTAAATTCTTGTTGAAATTAATGCCTTAATGGCATTGACCAATATTTGATTTTGTTCATCTGTACCAATGGTGATGCGGAGTTTATCTAGTAGTCCAGGGTGGGGAAAGTAGCGGATGAGAATTTGTTGTTCTTTGAGTTTTTGATAGAGATACTCGGCGTTTTGTTGGGGTGGCTGGACGAGTAAAAAGTTGGTGTGAGACTCCCAAACCAGAAAGCCTAATTGTTGAAATTCTCTGGTGAGTTGGGTGCGAGATGCTTTAATTTTGGCTACACAAGCATTTTTATAAGCTTGGTCGGTGATGGCGGCTGTGGCAACTGTACAGGCGATCGCATCAATGTTATAACTATCCTTGACCTTAAATAATCCCTGCAATAGTTTGGGTTGAGCAATACCAAAACCCAAGCGCAAACCCGCTAATGAATAACCTTTAGATAAGGTGCGAATAATTATCACATTCTCATATTCTTTGACCAAAGCTAAGGCATCGCCTTCGGCAAAATCTATATATGCTTCATCAATGACTAACACCCCAGATAAATGACTGGCGAGTTTTTCTAAATCTGGGCTAGGGACAACATGACCAGAAGGACTGTTAGGCGAAGCAATAAATGTTACAGCACCATCAGCAGCAATTAACTCTGCGACTGGTAATTTGTAGTCTTCCGTGTAAGGAATTTCGATAATATCTGCCGACTGCATTTCCGTCAGGGTACGATATAAAACATAAGTCGGTGTCGGATAAACAACTTTGCGTCCCGGTTCCGTACAGGCTCGCATGACGACATTTAAAATTTCATCACTGCCATTACCAACAATAATCCAATCACTGGGTACTCCTAAAACCTGACTAGCCGCGTGGCGAAACTGGTCGCCAAATGGTTCAGGGTAACGCCGCAACCACTCACCGTCAATTTTTTGTAGTGCGGCTAAAGCATTAGGTGAGGGAGGGTAAGGATTTTCGTTACTATTGAGTTTAATGACTTTAGTACCGCGTTTTGGCTGTTCACCAGGAACGTAACTAGCCATTGCATCAACATTGGCGCGGAAGAAATTGGTCATAGCGGCGAAGAAAGCGACAAGGAAGAAACGAGCAGACAAGTATTTTAGCTTGTGAATGAATGTCGGAGCTAGATTAATGAGGCTCTGATATTCATTAATGAGCCTTTTAGATTTGCCGTCAAGCACCAAGATGAATCAGATTTTTCCTGTTCTCCGTTCTTCGTTTTCTGTTCCCTCACCACAGAAATAATTTTAGGAATCAAATCAAATTCTTATAATTTCCGCAAGTTTTTGTTTTTTTTTGGGAATTCTAACTCTAGAAAAATCTCAAACTGCAAATAAACCAAGGTACTTTTATGAGCAAATGGAAGCAATATAAGTCACTACAATGGCAATTTCTTCTATTTGTAGTAGGTCGCAGTATTATTCTTTTCAGCAGCATTATATTATTTTCACCATCCAGTGTGGCAATAACTGGAGGAAATACTGCCCAGTTGAAACAGACAAAGCCAGCAGATACAACTACTGCTGCTGCTGATGAAGCTTATAAAAAAGCCAAGCAACTATATGAGCAAGGCACAGCAGCATCTTTGACACAGGCAATTAAACTTTTTGAACAAGCGCTTTCAGTGTATCTTAAAGTAGGCGATCGCCAATCACAAGCCTTTACTGTTGCTCACCTTGGCAAAATTTACTCAGATTTAGGACAACAGCCAAAAGCACTAGATTATTTAAATCAAGCCTTAGTCCTCCGGCGACAAATTGGAGATCAAAAAGGCGAAACTATCACCCTCAACAACATTGGTAATGTCTACTCAAATATCGGCGAACTACCAAAAGCACTAGAGTATTTTCAACAAGCTTTATTACTCAAACAAAAAATGGGAGATAAAGCCGGAGAAGCGATAACTATTAACAACATAGGTAATGTCTACTTAGATTTAGGTGAACAGCAAAAAGCCCTAGATTATTTTGAACAATCTCTTGCTCTCAGGCGACAGGTAGCAGACAAACCAGGTGAAGCTCGCACTCTTAACAACATTGGCAAAGTCTACTCCGATTTAGGAGAACAACAAAAAGCCTTAGAGTATTTCCAGCAATCCTTGCCTTTATATCAACAAACAAAAGACAAGTCATCAGAATCTAGTACCTTCAACAACATTGGTACGATTTACTTAATGACTGGAGAACAAGAAAAGGCGCTGAATTATTTTGAAAAATCCCTGGTTCTCAGGCGAGAGGTGGGAGACAAATTAGGCGAAGCTCGGACTATTAACAATATTGGCAGAGTTTACTTAGATTCAAAAGACAAACAAAAAGCCCTAAATTATTTCCAGCAATCCTTACCTTTATTTCAAGCTGTAGAAAATAAATTAGGGATAGCAGCTAACCTCAGCAACATTGGCTATATCTATTTAGGCTCAGGAGAACAGCAAAAAGCCCTAGATTATTTTCAGCAATCTCTGCCTTTATATAAACAGGTAGGAAATAGAGACGGAGAAGCTCTGGCTTTGTATAACATCGCCACCGTGCAACGCAATTTGGGAAATCTGAACGCAGCCCTAACTCAAATTAAAACAGTCATCAGCATTGTTGAAGACCAGCGTACCAAAATTCATTCTCAAGAACTGCGTACTTCTTATTTTGCGACAGTCCAAAACTATTATCAGTTCTACATTGATTTGCTTATGCAGTTGCACAAACAGCAACCATCCAGAGGATATGACGCTTTAGCACTGCAAACCAGTGAACGCGCTCGCGCCCGCAGTCTTTTAGAACTCCTGAGTGAAGCTAACGCTGATATTCGCCAAGGTGTAGAACCAAAGTTAATTTCTCAACAACAAAACTTGCAAAAACAACTTGATAATTTAGAAAAACGTCGCATCCAAATATTAAGTGATAATCCTACTGAAGCGCAAGTACAAACTTTAGAAACAGAAAGCGAAACACTTTTAGAACAATATCAACAAATTCAAGCCAAGATTCGCGCCACTAGTCCTAATTATGCTGCATTAACTCAACCACAACCCCTTTCACTAACAGAAATTCAGCAGCAAGTACTAGATGATGACACCCTACTTTTAGAATATTCATTGGGGGAAAAACGCAGTTATCTTTGGCTAGTTAGCAATAAAAACATTACTAGTTATGAACTTCCTAAACGCGCAGATATTGAAGCGGCTGTACAAAATTTCCGTCAAGCCATAACCAGCCCATATCTAAAACCTAGCTCATCTATTAATGCTCTATCTCAGTTAATACTTTCACCAGTAGCCGCGCAACTGAAAAATAAACGTTTAGTAATTGTCAGCGATGGTGCTTTACAGTATGTCCCATTTACGGCTCTGACTACACCTAATGTTAAAGAAACCAGCAACTATGAACCATTACTGCTGAACCACGAAATTATTACTTTACCCTCAGCGTCTACAGTAGCCATCCTCCGACGGGAACACAAACAACGTCAACCTGCTGCTAAAACCTTGGTTGTATTGGCAGATCCCATCTTTAGCCGAGATGATGAACGTCTCCAAGGTAAAAGCCAAACGTCTACCCTAGTTGCTTCCGAAAATAATTTAAACAGTCTGGCTTTAACCAGGGCGGCTAGAGACGCAGACATCAGTTTTGAGCGTTTAAGTTTTACACGCGAAGAAGCAGCACAAATATTAGCTCTGGTTCCCGCTAACAAAGCCAAACAAGCAGTTGATTTTACTGCTAGTCGTACCACCGCCACTAGTAACGAGTTGAGCCAATATAGCATTGTGCATTTTGCCACACATGGCATTATTAACAGCAAACATCCAGAACTATCAGGCATTGTATTGTCATTATTTGATCAGTCGGGAAAACCTCAAAATGGCTTTTTGCGTCTGCACGATGTTTTCAACCTCAAACTGCAAGCAGAATTAGTCGTACTCAGTGCTTGTCAAACCGGACTAGGTGAAGAAGTCAAAGGAGAAGGATTAGTAGGATTAACTAGAGGGTTTATGTATGCTGGGAGTCCACGCGTTGTAGTCAGTTTGTGGAGTGTAGATGACCAAGCAACATCAGAATTGATGAAAACATTCTACGAGAAAATGCTCAAAACAAAATTAAAACCTGCCGCTGCATTGCGAGCAGCACAAATAGAAATTTGGCGCACTCAAAAATATACCGCACCTTATTATTGGGCAGCTTTCACTTTACAAGGGGAGTGGAAGTAAGAGTAGCTCGTACGACAGATGGGGAGAGGTTCATCGAACTCACATTAATAATAAATCTTTCACCGAAGACGAGATTAATCTGCGTTGAGAAATTGCAAATATCCATTGCTGAGTTCTTTTACAGCCAAGTCATAAAATTGCTTACCATGTTCTGGTGTGGCTAAAGCGGGATTTGAACCCATCCGTCCATCTGGGTAACGGTTGCGAAAGTCAGTCGCACTATAAATGTTGTGTCCCCGCGCTACTTCAGAAGAAAGGGGTGCTTGCTTAATTGCTTCGGGATAAACAAATTGAGTGACAGCTACTTCACTGGGAGTTGCATGAGAACCTTCTTGATCAGCATATAATTCTTTAGCTAACTCATATACAGATCTGCACATAAACCAATTAGCTAATTGACATTGCACTTGATGAGCATGGGAAATTTGTAAATCTTCTAGGTAAGCATAAGTTTCTGAAAAAGCTGCT
The DNA here is from genome assembly GCF_000316625.1 of Nostoc sp. PCC 7107. Lineage (GTDB taxonomy): Bacteria > Cyanobacteriota > Cyanobacteriia > Cyanobacteriales > Nostocaceae > Nostoc_B. Next base: position 2,287,762 of record NC_019676.1, read on the forward strand.
TTAAGGGTAGCAATGTTACCGCCGTGGCCGTTGATAAAGTAGAACTTCTTAAAACCAACTTTGACTAAACTAGTGACGTAATCTCGGACTACTTGAATTAAAGTGCTAGGACGGAGACTAATTGTACCGGGAAAGGCGGTGTGGTGTAATGCCATCCCCACATTGATTGTAGGGCCAACGATCGCCCCAGTTGCTTCACCCACACCACGAGCGATCGCTTCTGCACAAATTGCATCAGTACCAATTAACCCCGTTGGCCCGTGTTGTTCTGTAGAACCAATGGGAAAAATCATTCCCTGAGATTGCTGTAAATAAGCTTCAACTTCTGGCCAAGTACTCAAATGCAGTAACATTTTTAATCTATTTCCTCATAAAAATTGTGGTGGAAAGCCAATTTTGCTTTTGTGATTAACTCACCACTAACTCGACTTTAGCCAAATTCAGCAATTCTCACCGGAGTAATTGTTGAGCGATCGCATCTAGGGTATCAGATATTAGTCGCAGCAAGAACGTACAGGTGGCATTACACTATGCTGGCGATAATCTGCTAAATATTGCTCTAAAACACTAAATTGCCGAATATTTAAACTGTAATAAATCCAACGTCCTTCTTGACGAGAGTTAACTAAGCCAGCTTCTTTCAGAGTCTTGAGGTGAAATGAGAGTTTTGACTGACTTACCCCCAACACCTCACATAAATCACATACACAAAGTTCTTGCTGTCGCAATAGTTCTAGTACATTAATCCGCAGAGGATCAGAAAGAGCATGAAAGCCCGCAGCAATTAAATGTGGAATAGTGGAAGAGGGTGTTTGCATGAAATGTTGATGGGTGGGAGTAGGGGGTACAAATATTATTTTTGAGTGCAGATAAGTAGAAATTGTTTTGTGCAACTGCTTGTTAATTTAGACTATCGGCTGATTTCCTGACTCTTGTCTGCCATCTTCGTTAAAAAATTGTTACATTTTTTGTGGATAGACAATTATTCCTTGACGCATCTCATCATGTCCAACAGCCTCTTACAGCCATTATCTCCAACAACCACAGAAAATTTACCTGCTGGTGGACTAGACCCAGAGCGCTTTGACTGGTTAGAGGTCTGGTATCCCGTCCACTACGTCGCAGATTTAAATAAATCCCAGCTAACGCGCTTCACCTTACTAGAGCGAGACTTAGTTTTGTGGTGGGACAAAAATGAACAGACTTGGCGAGCCTTTGAAGACCAATGTCCCCACCGTTTAGCGCCACTTTCCGAAGGCAGAGTTAACAAAGATGGTTGGCTAGAATGTCCCTATCATGGCTGGGCATTTTCGGGAACAGGCAAATGCGAAAGCATTCCTCAACAAGCACCAGGCGGAAAAGCCGAAACATCTCCCCGCGCTTGTGTAAATTCATTACCAACCACAGTCAGGCAAGGCTTATTGTTTGTTTATCCTGGTAAAGCCGAGAATGCCGCCAAAACACTAGTTCCTATCGTTGACGTTTTAGAAGAAAATACTGAAGGCTGGGTTTGCCTGAATACCTTTCGAGACTTACCTTATGATGCGTTGACCTTAATGGAAAACGTTCTCGACTCCAGCCACATTCCTTACACCCATCACCGCACTGTCGGCAACCGCGCCAATGTTGCACCTGTAGAATTAGAAATTGTCGAGTTAGGTAAATGGGGATTTAAAGGCCTTTGGCAAGAAGGCCCCCGCAAAGGCACTTTAGGCAAACAAGATACTACCTTTATTGCACCGGGGTTGATGTGGCATGATCTCACATCTAAGCAGTTTGGCAGAACATTAACAGTCGTTTATGCAACCCCCATCCGCAAAGGAGAATGTCGCTTATTTGCCCGTTTTCCTTTCAAATTCTCATCAAACTTACCAGGGTTATTTCTCAAACTCACTCCTCGCTGGTACTCCCATTTAGGACAAAACGGTGTACTAGAAGATGACCAGATTTTCTTACATCACCAAGAACGTTACCTAGAACAAAAAGGTGGCACTGATAACTTTACTAAAGCATTTTATTTACCAACTAAAGCTGATATTTTTGTATTTCAGTTACGTTCTTGGGTGAAGCAATATTGTGCAGAATCATTTCCAGGTGAGACTTTACCGCCACCACTCCCCAAAGAAGCTTTATTAGATAGATACCATTCCCACACGAAACATTGCAGTAGTTGTCGAACTGCCCTAAAAAACCTCCAGAGGTTGCGTTTAGGAGTGGTGGTAGCAACAGCATTAATTTGGAGTTTATTATCTTTATCAGTATTATTTCCCGGTGATAGTTCTCACATCACGGTGATTATTGCCAACTTAGCTGTATTACTCGGTGGCGGAATTTGGTTTGGGTTAGGCAAGTTAGAACAACAGTTTTATCAAGGGCGAGAAATTCCGCCGAGAAATATGTAGCAAAGCAAGGTTAGGTGGAGCAACAGCGAAACCCAACAAGGTTTTGATAATATTGACTGTCTAACTTTTGTGTGTAAATTCTGATTCAGTTGGGCTAGTTTTTCGCCACCAATTTTTGAGAATGATTGCTGACCAAAAAATAAATCCCAATATCGCCAAACCTGTTAAGCCATCAGTCCAGATTAACAAGTGCATTTTGGCTGAGAATTGGGAGAATTTTCCATAAAGATAATGTCCTGGACTGGTTATACCTGTTAAGGAATAGATGAACAGAAAAGCATAAGCCAGCCAATACTTTTGATATTTATACAACCAATATCCAGTAATTCCTATGGCTGTGAGAATCAGCCATGTTTGATAAACGGCTGGGGCAGTAATCCAAGCTGGTTGGGGATATTGCTCGATGAATAAATAATTATCAGTGTAGTGAATAAATGTAGAAATAATGCTGGCAATGAGCAGGATTTTCAATAATCTGTGAGGGTTAAATTTAGAATTCATCATCAGGTTTATATATTTGAGTTTGCATAGGAATATATCTTGTTATAAAGATACAGCAGTTTGCATATTTATGAAATAGTGTAGAGACGTTACATATAATGTCTCTGCATGGTTTTGGATTTTACTCCTTCGTATTCCCAGCCTGCACAGAGATTTTCAGGAACAGGTTCAAGCATTGATCGTCTAGAGGGACAATAAAAGTCAAGACTTTGGAGTAATATCTCATGGTTGATTAATGCAAAACTCTCCGGATAGCTGTTCTTGCTCCCGTATGCTTACCCTTCCCATTCTGGAATGACATGGTTAACATGGGTTGAACATATTTTTCATGATTCAACTTTATGGCTAGAACACCGAATGAATACGCTGTACACCTCTTCCTGGAAACTGGCCATCGTGAGGAAGTACGGTTTCCCACTATTCAAGAATTCCAAAAATGGTATAGTGGCGAACTAGTACCCAAGTCTGCCTCGAATGATTTTATTAGTGTACCGATCAAGAATATTCAAGGAGAGTATATGGTTGTCCGTCCATCTCGGATTGTAGCAATCCGGGTAGAACCACTGTTTAGTTCTAGTGTTGAAAGATTCGACTAAATCATGAGAAAAACCCTTGCTTTGGCTTCTTTGAGTCTGGGAATTGCCCTTGTAAACACAATTTGGCCAGCTGTTGCTCAAGTTCCGACGACAATACCGTTACCTGTACCGTTACCTACACAGCCAAGCACTCAGCCTGAGTTACAACTACCACTCGAACCAGTAGCAATCAGTAATACTTGTACTCCTGTATCTACTTGCTTGGGATGGGATGAGCAAATTTTTGGTCGTAAAGGTAAACCAGGCGATCGCAAAGCTCTTTTAGTTGCCATTGATAATAGTTTAGATTATTTGGCAAAAGATAAAGCGATCGCCGCCTATAACAATTATCCGGTGCCAGGAATTACCCGCGATCGCGTGCGACGCAGTTTATTGCGTTTTCGGCAATTAGTAGTAACTGCTAAATCTGCCAGCCAACTCCAAGCTGCGATTCAGCGGGAGTTTGTGTTTTACAAGTCCGTCGGCAATGATGGCAAGGGTACTGTTAAATTTACTGCTTACTATGAGCCTATTTATCAGGCCAGTCGCGTTAAAACTTCTATATATAAGTATCCCCTTTATCAACTCCCGCCGAATTTTGAGCAATGGGCTAAACCCCACCCAAAACGGATTGATTTGGAAGGAAAAGACGGTTTACAGGGTAATAAAAGCCAGTTGCGCGGTTTGGAATTAATTTGGTTCCGCGATCGCCTAGACGCATATATGGTACATATCCAAGGTTCTGCTCAAATCAGGTTAACTAATGGCAAAAATACTTCTGTAGGTTACGCCGGGGGAACTGATTACCCTTGGACTAGTATTGGTAAAGAACTCGCCAAAGATGGCAAACTGCCATTAGACGGCTTGACAATGCCTCGGCTGATCAGCTTTTTCCGCCAAAATCCCTTAGAGTTAAATAATTATTTGCCCCGCTGGGAACGGTTCGTTTTCTTTAAAGAAGCTCCTGGGAGAAAAGCTACTGGTAGTATTAATGTCCCAGTCACAGCCGAACGTTCGATTGCTACCGATAAATCTCTCATGCCTCCCGGCGCACTAGCAATCATTAATGGTTCATTCCCCTATCCGGCTGCTGGTGGCAAATTACAACCTCGGAAGGTGAGCCGTTTTGTCTTAGATCAAGATACAGGCAGTGCCATTAAAGGGCCAGGCAGGGTAGATTATTTTATGGGAACTGGTAAACTGGCAGGCGATCGCGCTGGCATTACAGGTGGCAATGGTTCACTATATTATTTACTGCTGAAAAAATAGCGCATAAAGTACGAAGTCTGAAATTTCAGACTTCGTACTTTAGTAAGGTGGATAGCCAAAATCATCTTCATCAGCATAAACATAGGAACTAGAAACACCAGCCATCACGGGTTTACTAGTTTCTGTTCTGACAGGTTCCTTACCAAATTCCTTATATTCTTCAAAATATTTGCAGATAATTGCTGACTCAGGCGCATCAGAAGCAATCAGATATTGTGTTAATGTCCCAACTGTTGGATGTTTGTAATCTACAGTAGAAGCAACTAACACCGTGTTAGGTTCAATTCCTCTTTCTTCACACTCAATAATCGGACAAAAAATTCCATGCGCGTGGAACAATGGCCCTTTTGGTGTTACAGGTTGTTTACGATATACAGCATAGGTTCTTTCTAACTCTGCAACAAAACCACTCACAACTTTGCCTTGTTGAAACTCACAATAGGTTTTGCTGAAACTTGCTCCGGCTGCACCATTGAGGGTTAATTGTAGTGGCAAGTCATGTAAAAATTTCTTATCTTCACTAACTAAAAAAATTAAATATCGCGTAAAAGTTTTAAATTTGAGTTTATCAGCCAAAAAGGCATCATAATTTTCTTTTAACGTACCTAATTTCAGCCCTGTTTCGCGGTCTTTGACTGACAAAGGCCCTCGACGCACTATCACCAGGCGCGGAGTAGTAGTCATAAAAACTGTTTCGACACCAGAGCTAAATTCATGCTCTACTTGCTGCCAATTTTCATCCGGCTGAAAGCCCACAGCATTAGCATTATCTAACTTGACGGCGAGACCATAGGTTTGCATCCCATCTGTGCCATACCGAGGATTAATCATCTGACACCAAGGAATGACTTGAGAAGGCGGTGCATTAAATTTCTCGTCCTCAAAGTCGAACTTAGCAGATGCTTTCATCGTTTTAGGCTGTAGGTGTGTTTTGCTATTCAAGTTTACCGTGATGCGCTGATGTGGGAATCGTATCTTCCATTTGTACCATTCAAATGGTACATTAAGCGCATTCTGAAGTAGATTTTAACAGGAGGGACTAGAGATTATCTCGCAACCAAATATAAAAAATCTTTTCCCCCTACACCCCTACACCCTGTATCAAGTCAGAGAGTTAAAATAAACCCATCACTACCAGATGCAGTCATCTCCTCATGTCCTTCGCCAAAGAACTAGATGCTCCTCAAGCAACCCCAGAAGATGTTATCTTTCCTCCAGGTGATTTATACAGCGATGAACCTCCCTTGGAAACAGAACTACATCTAGAGCAGATTATGCTCTTACTCAAATGTCTAAAGTGGTTGTGGCGAGACAGGAACGATTTCTACGCTGCTGGAAATCTAACTATTTACTACAGTTGGAATAAACGCAAAGATGAACACTTCCGGGGGCCAGATTTCTTTGTCGTGCTGGATACAGAACGTCGAACTCGCAAAAGTTGGGTCGTTTGGGAAGAGGAAGGGAAATACCCTAACGTAATTTTAGAAATTCTTTCGGAATCAACGGCGAAAACAGATAAAGATTTAAAGAAAAAACTATACCAAAATACCTTCCGCACACCCGATTATTTTTGGTTCGACCCAGAAACTCAAGAATTTGCCGGGTTTCATTTAGTTGATGGTCAATACCAAGTTCTAGAACCCAATGCTCAAGGATATTTGTGGAGTCAGCAGTTAGGTTTATACTTGGGGATTCATGAAGGATTATTGCGATTTTTTACCCCAGAAAACCAATTAGTTCCTACGCCAGAAGAAGCAGCAGAATTTGAACGTCAGCAAAAAGAACTAGCGCAAGCACGAGCCGAAAAGTTAGCAGCTAAACTGCGGGAATTAAATATCGACCCAGAAACAATTGATTAATAGGCAATAGGTGATAGGTTACAGGTGATAGGGGAAAGTTTGCGAATCCATGAGGACTTACGCATAAATGTTAATTGTTGAGCCTGGGTGTCAGGGTTTTGAACACCTACACCCCTACACTCCTACACTCTTATACCCTTACACCCCTCATTTTGATATATTATGCGAACGATCGCCGAAATTAACGAGAAAATCAGCCGCCAGCGTGCAGTCGTTTTCACAGTAGAAGAAGTCAAAGCACGAGTCGCAGAAGTCGGCGTGAGCAAAGTTGCTAAAGAAGTGGATGTAATTACCACTGGCACATTTGAACCAATGGAGTCTAGCGGTGCGATTATTAATCTCGGACACACCGATCCCCCCATCAAAATGCGCCGTTGTTGGATCGATGGTGTACCAGCATATACAGGGTTTGGGGCTGTCGATTTATACTTGGGTGCTAGTTGTGCAGTAGATACAATGGACGGCGAAGAAGTCCGCGAACGTGGTGGTGGTCACGTCATTGAAGATTTGATTGCCGGTAAACAAGTACAAGTGAGGGCGCAAGGGCAAGTCACCGATTGTTACCCACGTGCAACTTTTGAAACAACTATTACCCGTGACACCATCAATCAATTTTATTTATTCAATCCCCGTAACCTGTATCAAAATTTTATCGTGGGTGTGAATGGTGGCGATCGCCCACTTTTTACTTATCTCGGCCCTTTACAACCTTATCTCGGTAACGCTGTCTACTCTAACCCTGGGGCAATTTCTCCTTTATTCAACGACCCCGATTTGCAACTAATTGGCATTGGGACGCGGATTTTTTTAGGCGGCGGTATCGGCTATATAGCTTGGGAAGGTACGCAACACTTCCCCTTACAAAAGCGGTTAGCTAATCGCACACCTATAGGCCCTGCTGCCACCTTAGCCTTAATGGGGGATGCGAAACAAATGCAAGCCCGTTGGGTGCGTGGTTGTTATTTTAAAAGTTATGGCCCTTCGTTAATGTTGGGTGTGGGGATACCATTCCCCGTATTAAATGAAACTGTAGTCGAACACTGTGCAGTGCAAGACAAAGATTTAGTCGCGCCCATCGTCGATTTTTCCATTCCCCGGCGCGTGCGTCCTACCTTTGGGTTAGTGAGTTACGCCCAACTCAAATCTGGGCGACTCACCATCGAAAATAAACCAGTGCGAACGGCACCTTTAGCCAGTATGTCTTTATCTCGGCAAGTTGCCCTAGAGTTAAAACAATGGATTACTGCCGGCACTTTTACCCTAACAGAACCAGTCGCCCCAATTCCAATGGAGCGATCGTTCTTACCCCAAGACCGTTGGACAGATTTTTAAGAAGGCAAAATGCAAAAATAAAAAGGCAAAAGCAAGAGCTAATTCTTACCTTTTACCTTTTTACTTTTAACTTTTTACTTTTAACTTTTTCCTTACTCTTGCGGGGGCTTTTGTTTCTTAATCGGTTTAGGAGCAGGAGTAGTAGTTTTTGGCAGAGGTTTGGACACAGCCGAGGCTTCACCGCCGCCTATTTTCTTGATTGGGCGTGGGCTGGGGCTGTCTCCGCCAGTGCGTCTGGGGGGGAATGGTCGGCGACCACCACCGCCACCACCACCACGGAAACCACCAGGGCCACCTCTTTGGGGTGGGCGGCGTTTTTTGGGTAGATCTGCGATCGCTTCAGCCGTTTCTATGGCTAATAAATCACCATCTCGTTTCACTTGGAAGTCCCAGAACTTACCTACCGCTTTGGTGGTGAGGACACCTTTGAGTTTTAGCTTAAAGTATTTAGGTTTTTCATCGTGTTTACGAGCAGCCTGCTTAATTTTGACAACCAAGTTCTTGTCATCAAAAGACTGGTAAACTACCTCGCCACGCACAGAAAAACCACCATCGGGAATATCTGATGAAGGTTTGATGTCACTTTTATCAGTTACAGCATCATCGGCTTGTGGTAATTCATCATCTGGCAAATCTTGTGCTTGCTGTTTTGCCAGATTTTCTGGTTCCCAAACGCCCACAATTTGCAAATGTAAGGCATCATTTTCTTGCTTAGTCCGTGGATAAACTACCCACAGATGATTTTTTTCTAAATCAAGATGATTCTTCACTAAGCTCATAATGCGACCGAGGAGAACGGCCTGGATTTCCACACCATCCGCAGTCAGGAGCGTACCTTGAGTAAACTGTTCACTGCTTGCAATGTAGCGACCCCGGACTAAGCCAATCGCTCTGTACTGCATTGGTTCGCTGGGTGGGGGAATCGGTTGCTGTCGATTGGCTAAGTTAGCATCGTTGGCGGTCTCATCAGGGTCAATAGACGAATTTTCCGATTCCGAAATTGGAGCTGCTACTGTTGGTACATCAGCGGCTATATCTATATCGGTTTCAGGTTGATTGGACTCAGACAAATTAGAAGATTCAGGCGAAGGCATCAGGTCGGAATTCATAAAAACTCCTTGCGGCGGAGACACATCCCATTGTGGGATTTTACTAAAGCAGCTGGAAAGAGCGTTTGTGCGGCTGATGAAAGTATATTTATTTCCATCAAGGCACACGACAACGCCCAATACAATTTAAAAACGCTAAATTTACATTTATACTCTAAATGTTTAATCTAGCGTCTAGACACCAGTTTCGGAAGCATATCATAGGTATAACTCTGACGGCTCCCCCTAAAGTCATCACTTACTTTAGCAGCGGAAATAGTTATTTGTTATAAAATTCACAGGCAATTGGCGGTATTCCGCAAAGTTTTGGAAATTTTTCATTTCCGATTTGTTAAGGAGGCAGAAGGACGAAGGCAGGAGGCAGAAGGGAATCTCTATAAATAAATGGAGATTTAACAACAAAAGAGACTCTTCATTTGTGGCGCGACACGGTTCAAATTACATTTGTTGACTTTGTTCATAAATAAATTTTCTCCTCCTGCCTCCTGCCTCCTGCCCTCTGCCTTTCTTCATTCATAATGTCATTAGAGTTCTGGAGAATTACACAACTGTGTCTCAAACGCGTAATCGTTGGATAGTGCGAGTCATCTTGGCATTAGCAGTTCTCATGTTTGTAGGTGTATCTATAATTCCTATCATTAGCGCTTTCAATAGCCCGACACCGACAAGCCAGAATACTGCTCCCAAAGGTAACTTGGCCTCCTCTGACCAAAAATCAAAATTGCAAGACGAAGTACGGGGTTATGAACTAGTTTTACAACGGGAACCTGAAAATCAAACTGCCCTTAAAGGTTTATTACAAGCGCGGCTACAACTTTTAAGCCTGAATCAAGGTGATGTTCAAGGAGTAATTGCCCCTTTAGAAAAATTAGCTAAACTCAACCCCGAAAGGTCGGAATATGGAGTCCTCTTAGCTCAAGCCAAGCAACAAATTGGCGATAAGGAAGGAGCCGCCCAAGCATATCGCACAATTCTTGATACTAAACCCGGTGATTTGAAGGCTTTACAGGGTATGGTAGCGCTGCTACTAGACCAACAACGCCCAGAAGCTGCGATCGGTCTATTACAAGAAACTTTAAATAATGCTACTCAAGCCAATAACATTCAGCCGGGAAGCGTGAATGCGATCGCTGTACAGGTGCTGTTAGGCAATGTCTATGCTGCTCAAAAACGCTATCCCCAAGCTGCTAATGTCTATGACCAAGCAATTAAGAAAGATCCCAAGGATTTTCGCCCAGTCTTAGCGAAAGCAATGTTATTAAAGGAACAAGGGAAAACAACTGAGGCAAAACCTTTGTTTAATAGTGCAGTAAATTTAGCGCCTGCTCAATATCGAGACGAAATTAACAAAGCCGCCACTGCTTCCGCCACTCCTTCGCCTGCTGCAACTTCCGCACCTGCCCCAGGAAATACTCCCAAACCATAAGAAATTGGGTGGTTTAAGATAACTCTAAAAAATAAATGTTTTGGGGGTTTCTGTGGCAGGAACCCCTAATAAATGCAAAAATACCTATCTGGAGTGATAAATGGCACCTCCACCAATTCACCCAGGAGAAATTCTTGGGGATGAAATCACAGAACTTGGTATGACATTTTTACGTTAGAATTACCGCGCTTGTTAATTCAACGCTATCAAGTGCGACTGATTATTTTTTCTCCAGATGAGGAGGCGATTAGAGACTATTTATAAAGTAAATCTTTAGACGACAAGACGACGCAACATAATCCGAGTCATAACAGCATATATAGCAGCTTCACTCATTTCGGGTAGGCGCTCATAATCTTTGCTGAGACGATGATATTGGTTAAACCACCCAAATGTTCTTTCGACTACCCAACGTTTCGGTAAAACCTGAAATTCTGACTCGGTACGCCGTATGACTTCAACATGAGCTTGGATCATCAACCAAACACAAAGAGCAAACTTATCACCGTCATAACCGGAATCAACCCATAAAACTTCAACTTTCTCAAGTAATTCAGGACGCTCCTCTAACAATTCCATCAAAGCATAGGCAGCAAGCACTCGCTCTGGGGCATTTGCTTCACTTACAACCACTTTCAACAATAATCCCAGGCTATCAACCAAAGTCTGTCGCTTTCGCCCTTTTACCTTTTTACCGCCATCAAAACCGTACACATCCCCCTTTTTTGGTCAGTTTTAACTGACTGACTGTCTGCGGCGAGGGCGCTGGGTTGTGTTGATTTACCTAATTTTAAGCGAACCTGACCGCGTAATGAATGGTTTAATTTTTCCCATACCCCTTTGCGCTGCCATTTGCGGTAGTAGTTGTATACAGTTGAGCTGGGCGGGAAGTCTCCCGGAAGCATATTCCATTGGCATCCTGTCTTCAGGTGATAGTAGATAGCGTTGCATACCTCCCGCATATCAGTTGTGCGCGGGTGTCCTCCTTCTTTCGCTGGTGGAATCAAGGGGGCTAGGATTTCCCACTCCATATCTGTTAAGTCTGTGGGGTAAGACTTTCGCGCCATACCTAACTATGTAAATACACTACGTTTAATGTATCTTATCGTTGTCATAACTCTTTTCTTTTCGCTTTTAGATTTACTTTATAAATAGCCTCTTATCAAATGGCAAAAGTAGAACAATATCGGCAACTTATTCGAGAACTTTTACAGGCTTACAGCGAAATTAAAAGTAGTAACGAAGAAGTCGAGGCTGAAGTTATTTTTGATCAAGAGCATGATCGCTATCAATTAGTTCATGTCGGCTGGTCAAACAAACGGCGTGTATATGGTTGTGTTTTACACTTAGATATTCAAAACGAAAAAATCTGGATTCAGCACGATGGTACTGAAGGCGGTATTGCTGATGAACTTACTAGCCGGGGTGTACCAAAACAAGATATTGTCTTAGCCTTTCATTCTCCTTTTAAACGACAATTTACAGAGTTTGCAGTTAGCTAATACCATTTTGGATTTTAGATGAGATTTTCTTGCATAAATCCCACATTCCGCACCTGAAACTTAGGAAGATGTGGAGACAAACTAATAGGAATTACGCAAAAAACCTCTCAAACTCTCATTCCTCCGTGTCACGCCAGTTTCTTCTCCTCCTCGGAGACGCTACGCGTAGCTTGCTTCCCCGTAGGGGTACAAGTCGGCAAAGCCGCCCATCACACTGGCTTCTCTGGGTCTCTGTGGTAGCCTGCGGCAAGCAGCGATCGCGTCTACGTTATTCCGTAACTCGTGCGTAAGTCCTGACTAACAAGGATAAATTTTAGTCATTTACTGTTTTACACTCAGCAAGCTCCTCAAGGAAATTATTGGGGGCTTTATTAATGAGAATAAAAGACATAAAAAAGTAGGGTGATAAATTTTCACCCTACTATTAATCATCTGCTAGAAACTTATCACACAAATTTATCTTGTTGACCTTGAGAACAGCGGTCAAACCATTCTTGATATTTGTGTTTGAGTGATTCATCTTCACATAAAATAGATACTCGCACTCGCTGACAGCCATGATTTTTTTCGAGAGCGATCGCATTTAATAGTAAGCTGGCGATCTTAGGTGAGCTAAATTCTCCACTCACTGCTAAATCACTGGCGAAGCTACTACCTGCTGTACTTCCAGCGTCAGTTAAAGCAATCTCAGAAATTTCTTCTAAACCTAAATCAATTTCTGCAAGCTGCTTGTGTTGTGGACTAACTTGTTCCACAATTAACTTTTCACGTCGGACAGGAACTTGTATCATCCGGGTTTCAATTTCTTTACGAACAATTACTTCGCCAATTTTATGTATACCACTATCAACTACTAACTTTTCTTCTAGTAAACGTACAATTGTTTCTTCCGAAAATTCTTCTAAATTAGCTGTTTCCATACTACTATTTTCTATTTTAGCCTGGACTAATTTCTCGTTAGTATTATCAGATAATACCTGATATCCAATGATTTGATGTTTTAAATCTTCAGGCATATATTCAATTGCTGCTGTATCTATGTTTAAAAAAATAGATTTACTAATAGTGTCGATTTTTTGAATTTTTTGACTCCACACTACAGCCAACTTTTCTTTAATTACTGGTTGTTCGCTTTTTTGGATAATATTTACCTGTTGGGAGATAACTAAATTTAGTTGCCGCTGATTATCTAAGATTAAATCTTTGACTTTGCCAACCAGTTGACCTTGATTATCTATAACATCAAAACCTGCGACCTTGATTTTTAAGGTTGCTAATAAGTTATTAATACTAGGTTTTTGGTTAATATGTTCAATATTATTGATCATTAGTTGGCTATTTATCACCCTAATTTGATAATTCCAAGTACAGGTAAAGCAGATTAACTCACTTGACCTGTACTATGTCTAATTAATGATTAGTCAATAATTAATTAACTAATCATTATTGTGAATTAGCGTTCTTCAATGGGGAGTCCGGGAGCATTCACGTCTAACTCTTCCCGGCGTATTGTTTCTTGAGCCTCAACGGTATCTTGTTCTACCACTTTTCTGACTCTAACTTCTTCTCGGACAAATGCTTCTTTGCGAATGTCAGCAGTTTCTTCGTAAATTTCTACACGCGCAACTTCCCCTTCACGGAAGTCAGCTTCGCCAGGAGAAATAGTTCTACCAGCATCATCGGGGGTAATGCGTTCGATTACAACATGTTCACTTTCTACGGGAACTGCTACTCTTGCAGTTTCAGTTTCTATGCGCTTACCAACAGCTACTTCGCCAGTTTTTTGACGTTTCTTATTTGCAACTAGGCGCTCTTCATATAGCCTCAAGGTTTGATGATCTCGATCATTTAACCCAAATAAATTAGGCTCTTGGTCGTAATTATAGGTGTCATGGGTGAAATTTGGTGTGGTAACAGGTGTAGCTGCTGTATAATCTGTATCTAATGTTGCAGTTGTATCTACAGGTGTGGCTGTGTCTACAGCCGTGGTGCTATATTTTGGATTGCGATAAACGCCTCGTACGCGTTCTTCATAATCGTAATCAACTTGGCGTTCATCAAATTCTGGTAAGTCTTCTGCTTGGTCTCTTGTCATGCCAACAGCATAGACGCGATCGCGGCCATAATCAATACGGCTTCGACCTACTGGCAATAATACTTTTTTACCAAAAATCCAGAAACCTAAGTCAACAACTAAATAACGAAAATGTCCTTCGTCATCTACTAAAACATCATTGACTGTACCGATTTTTTCATCAGTTCCTTCTGTATATACGCCTAACCCTTTAATATCCTTCTCTGGAAAAGAGTCACTATAGTTAGGATCAAATTCATTTAATTTGTAAAGAGCCATTATATTTTACCTCTGAACTCTTATAAGACTTTCGACTATTAATGTAAAAATTTATTCCCTAAAATACATCTTTCTCTCGAATGAATTGCTTCAAGCCAAAATTATCAAAAGTGATAGATTTTCATGACTCAGCAAATTTAGTTTAAAAAATGACATGATTAAAAATATCATGCCACTATATTTAATCTGTAGTTAAATTTAATGTGATGTCGATTTCAAGAAAATTTAGCTACAACATATATTGTCTATCATTAGCCATTTGCTGCTGATTTTTAGGAATACAAACGACTAATGAGACATAACTACTTTTTATTTAGATCTGTTTTAGCGCAATTAAAGAGTCCCTTGGCTATTTCTAGCAGCATCATCTACATGCAATTCGCCTGTAGTATTAATATCTAACTCTTCTCGTCGAATTGTTTCTTCTGCTTCGACTGTATCTCGCTCTACTAATTTTTTAACTCGTACTTCTTCCCGGACAAACGCTTCTTTACGAATTTCTGGTGTTTCTTCGTATACTTCTATGCGTGCTACTTCACCCTCTTGAAAATGAAGTTCGTCAGGCTCGACAAATGTTTCTGTTCCTGCTGGGGAAACTCGCTCGATTATCACACGCTCTTTTTGAATGGGGACTGTAACTCGCGCAGTTTCTGTTTCAATATGTTTACCAACTGTTACTTCCCCAGTTTTAACGCGATGCTTATTAGCTATTAGCCGTTCTTCGTAAAGTCTGAGAGTTTGATGATTTTGCTCATTCAAATCATATAAATTCGGTTCTGTTTGATAATTGTATGTATTGCGATCGTAAGTTAAATTGGTATTGGCTGGACGAAATACATTGCGTACTCTTTCTTCGTAGTCTTCGTCAACTGTATAGCTTTCGTGGTATTCAGGTAACATTTCTACTTGCTGTTTACTAAGTCCATCAACATACACCCGTTTTTCTGGATAGTTAATACGTGAAAGACCAATCGGTAGTAAAATTCTTTTACCAAATGTGTCAAAGCCTGTGTCAATAACTAGATAGCGAAAACGCCCATTTTGGTCAACTAAAACATCACTCACTGAACCAACTTTAATTCCTCCTTCAGTATAGAGATCTAAATCTTTAACATCATCACCAGCAAATGTTTCGCGGTATTGGGGGTCAAATTCTTCGAGTTTATAAAGTGGCATAGTTGAGAAATTCTTGAGGAATGTATTTTTAACTCTAGACTAAAAATTATTGTGTTTTAAATCCTCTAGCTGATGGCTGACTTCCAGGAATAGATTTCATGACTGTATCATCGGCTAACGCAACAACACATACATAGTCTCTATAGCTGAATCAAATTTGACTTATGAGCAAAATCAGCAATAATAACGTAAAGTCAGCCTTTGACAACAGTTAACTATGTCGCAAAATCGCCCAATTGCTGTTGAATTCCGCGATGTCAGCTTTAGCCGTAACCGTCGCAATTTAGTATCTAATCTTAATTTTTCTATTGATCAAGGAGAAGCTTTAATCTTACTTGGACGTAGTGGTAGTGGCAAAACCACGACAATGAAGTTAATTAATCGTCTTTTTACACCGACAAAAGGCGAGGTAATTTTTGATAGCATCCCGACAAATCAATGGGATGAAATTAAACTGCGGCGGAAAATTGGTTATGTAATTCAAGAAACTGGTTTATTTCCGCATTTCACTATAGAACGCAATGTTGGTTTAGTTCCGAGTTTAGAAGCTTGGAAACCAAAACAAATTAAAACACGAGTTTATGAATTGTTACAATTGGTGGGTTTAGATCCTGTGCAGTTTGCAGGGCGTTATCCCCACGAACTTTCAGGCGGTCAAAGGCAAAGGGTAGGTGTAGCGAGGGCGTTAGCCGCAGATCCGCCGGTTTTGTTGATGGATGAACCTTTTGGCGCACTTGATCCTATCACCCGCCTAGAATTGCAACAGGAGTTTCGGCGGTTACAGCAAGAACTCGGTAAGACAGTGGTTTTTGTGACGCACGATATTCAAGAAGCTTTTGTTTTAGCATCGAGAATCGGTTTGATGTATGACGGTGAACTGGTAGTATTGGGTACAAAGGAGGAATTTCTGCGATCGCAACATCCAGAAAGCCTAGCGTTTCTTGAATGTCTGCGTTCTCTGCAAGACAATTTATGAAAGACTTTTTCCTGATTAAGTACGCCCCAGAAATTATTCAGCACACGCTAGAACATTTATTTTTGGTAGGCATTGCTATTGGAATTGCAACATTTATCGGCATTCCTTTAGGCATTTTAATTACGCGTCAACCTCGCCTGCGTCAACCCATTCTCGGACTTGCTAATGTGTTACAAACTATTCCGAGTTTAGCCCTATTTGGATTACTAATTCCTGTACCTATAATTGGTGGTATTGGTGTTGTTCCGGCAATTGTGGCTTTGACTGTATACTCTTTTCTACCGATAATCCGTAACACATATACAGGCATCACTAGTGTAGATCCCGCTATTATTGAAGCTGGAAGAGGTATGGGGATGACTGATCAACAATTGTTGTTACAGGTAGAAATTCCCTTGGCAATGGGTGTTATTTTAGCTGGGGTAAGAGTTGCCACAGTGATAGGTATTGGGATTGCCACGATTGCGGCTGCTATTGGTGCTGGCGGTTTAGGCGTGTTTATTTTTCGCGGAATTGCCGTAGTAAATAATGATTTAATTTTAGCTGGGGCAGTGCCAGCAGCTGTTATTGCCTTAATTGCAGATTTGCTAATTGGATTATTTGAAAAAAGATTAAAAATTAAAGCTTAAAAGAGGATATTTATCAGCGCAAAGTAATGAAAAGATTTCTGATGTTTTTCATTTTAACTTTTACTTTAGTCGTAGCGATCGCAGCTTGTAACCCCAACTCGAATAATACCACGGGCGATATTGTTGTTGCTTCTAAAGATTTTACAGAACAAGATATTTTAGGTGAATTATTAGCCCAACAAATTGAAGAAACAACCAAACTTAAAGTTGCCCGTCGTCCTCGTTTGGGTGGTTCTTTTGTCTGCCATAATGCTATTCTGGCTGGCAAAATTGATGCTTATATTGAGTACACAGGTACAGCTTTTACGGGAATTATCAAACAAAAAGCTATTAATGATCCGAAAGTAGTTTATGAGAAATTAAAACAAGCTTATTCCCAACAGTTTAAGCTGGAAGTAATGCCTAGTTTGGGTTTTGAAAATACTTTTGCCATTGTAATTCGTGGCGAAGATGCGAGAAAATATAATCTGCAAACTTTATCTCAGGCTGCACAATATACACCCCAATGGCGCGGCGGTTTTGGCTACGAATTTTTAGAACGAGAAGATGGTTTTCCGGGGTTAGCTAAAACATACAGTTTGCGTTTTTCCAAATCACCGCAAATTATGGACTTGGGTTTAATATATCGGGCTTTGGTGCAGAAGCAAGTAGATATGGTGGCGGGAAATTCGACTGATGGGCAAATTGCGCGTTTGGGCTTGGCTGTGTTAAAGGATGATAAACAATATTTTCCACCTTACGAAGCTACGCCAATTGTACGACAAGCAGTGTTAGATAAATATCCAGAATTAAGAAGTGCGATCGCTCAACTTTCTGGTAAAATTTCCGCAGATGAAATGCGGCAGTTAAATTATTTAGTTGAAGGCGAATTACGAGATATTAAAGAAGTTGTGCGTGAGTTTCGTAAATCTAAAAGTTTAGTCTCACGCAGAGGCGCAGAGGCGCAAAGTTTTTAAATGGGTAAGTTATGAATATTAAGTTACATAAAACTCTCAAAACAAGTGTTAAAGCTGCAATTATCTGGTTTTGTGTTTCAAGCGGAACTGTTATTTCTCAAACACTACCTGTCTCATCTAACTTGATTACTTTTAATTCTAAGGAGGGAGAAAAGCTATTAATTCAAAGTCGAGCTAGAGAAGATTTTTTTCCTTTAAGTATGCAGTTTATCACTCAAAATAATCAAGCATTCTGTGGCGTTGCTAGTAGTGTGATGGTGTTGAATGGTTTAGGAATCCTCGCACCAGAAACACCACAATATTCTCCCTATAGAGTATTCACCCAAGAAAACTTTTTTAGCAATGAAAAAACTAAAAAAGTTATTACACCTGAAGTTGTTTCACGCCAAGGAATAACTTTAGAGCAATTAGGAGGATTAATTGCCAGTTATGATGTCCAAGTTAAGGTTTATCATGCTGCCGATACTAATTTAGAACAGTTTCGTAAAATAGTATCTGAAAATTTAAAGCAACCTAAAAACTTTGTAATCGTAAACTATTTACGTAAAGAAATCGGTCAAGAAAAAGGTGGACATATTTCACCCATCGCTGCTTACAATGAGCAGACAGATAGATTTTTGATTATGGATGTTTCTCGTTATAAATATCCGCCAGTGTGGGTGAAAGCCGCAGATTTATGGAAGGCTATGAATACTACAGATACAACTTCAGGTAAAACACGCGGCTTTGTTATAGTTAGTAAAGTTAATTAAAACTATCAATTTTTATTTATTATTGACTCTATACGTACTTAATTGTACATTTAATTGCTATCAATATAGTATAGTAAATATGTCTTTGTTGGGTTTCCTTCTTAAACCCAATTTACTAGCTAGACACCAATAATTTTTCAGTCAATAAATAGCCATTTATGATTAGAAAAGAAATATTTAACATTCTATTCCTAAATCCACGGAGCATTGTCCATCAAAGCATTTAACATCTGCTGGAATTTTTGGCGGAACACTACAGCTAATAAACCGCAGAATATTGTAGTTGCTGCTATCACCCACCAAACGTGAGTGATGTGCCATAGGCCGCCGAACAGGGCAAAGATGATTAGTCCAGCACCAGCCCCCCCTGCAAACAGTAGAATTGTTTCTTTAGCGGTTTGTTTGAAGATGCGTGGTTTTGATTCCATAAGATTATCTCCTGCTCCCTTAAGCACTCTTTTCTTTATTGTAACGAGATGATGCTATTGACATGAATTTAGAAAGTATTGATCTATGAAAATTAAATAATTAACTGCGAGATCAAGCGATAGGCTAAGACATATCAATATACAACGGTGTCAAAATGCAAATCTTTGCTAAAGCCAAACAGGTTGTATTTACCGTCTTTTCCCTTACTGTTCTCTGTTATAGCCAAGTTGCATCAGCAACTACCACCTTACCCCTACGCAGCAAAAAGGGAATGGTAGTATCTGCACATCCCTTGGCTAGTGAGGCGGGACTTTTGATGTTACGCCAGGGTGGTAATGCTGTTGATGCAGCAGTGGCGACAACTTTTGCGATATCTGTAGTTGAGCCTTTTTCAGCGGGAATTGGTGGCGGGGGTTTTTTGCTACTGCATTCGGAGAAAACTGGCGAGATGAAAGCTTTGGATTTTCGGGAACGCGCACCTATTAAAGCTACAAGGAATATGTATTTGGATGCAGATGGAAAGGTGCGTCCGAATGCAAGTGTGAATGGTTATTTGGCGGTGGCGACACCTGGAACGGTTGCGGGGATGTATGAGGTGCATCGCCGTTATGGTAAATTGCCGTGGAAGGAAGTTGTTAAACCAGCGATCGCACTGGCGAAAAATGGCTTTATCCTGAGTAATGAGTTAAGTTGGCGTTCACTTCAAGTTTACGAAAATCGTAAGCCAGTAATTCTCCAAAATTCCGCCGCTAGTGCTATTTTTACCCGCAATGGCGAATTTTATCAGCCTGGAGAAAGATTAGTGCAACGGGATTTAGCACATACTTTAGAAAGTATTGCCGAGAATCCCCAAAGTTTTTATACTGGCAAAATTGCCCGTGCGATCGCATCAGATATGGCAAAAAATGGTGGTTTAATTACTTTAGACGACTTCAAGGCATATAAACCTATCTGGCGAAATCCTCTTTGCGGTAGTTTTCGCCAAGCTAAAGTTTGTTCAATGCCTCCACCATCATCAGGCGGCGTTCATCTATTGCAGATTTTAAACATTATCGGTGACAGTGATTTGCCAGCTTGGGGATGGCACCATCCTAATAGTTTACATTTAATGGCAGAAGCGATGAAAATTGCCTACGCCGATCGCTCACAATATTTAGGTGATCCTGATTTTGTCAAAGTGCCTGTACAAGCCCTGATTAACCCAGCTTACGCCAAACAGCGCCGTCAAGAAATTAACTTGGATATGGCGAAACCTGCATCCCAAATCAAGCCAGTAGCACCAGAAACGCTGAAACGCTTTGGCCAAGTTAGTAATCAAATCATCCCTCTACCCAACAAATTATTACAATTGCAAGCCACTCGCTATGAATCTGCTGAAACTAGTCATCTTTGCGTTGTGGATGAACAACGCAACGCTGTCAGCCTAACTTTTACAATTAATCTTGGTTTTGGTGCTGGTGTGGTGACACCAGGAACAGGAATTTTACTCAACAATGAGATGGATGATTTTGCTGCCGCGCCAGGAGTACCTAACGCCTTTGGCTTAGTTGGCAATGAAGCGAATGCGATCGCACCCCGCAAAACTCCCCTGTCGAGCATGACTCCGACAATCATTACAGAAAATAATCACCTCCGCATGGCAGTGGGGGCCCCTGGTGGTAGCACAATTATCACTCAGGTTTTGCAAGTGATTCTCAATGTGCTGGAATACAAAATGGATGTTGGTGCAGCTGTCTCCGTACCACGCATACATGATCAGTGGCTTCCTGATGAGTTGCGTGTCGAACCTTGGGGTTTGGATGCTTTAACTCTGCAAGACTTACGTCGCCGTGGACACAACATCAAAGAAAATGATCCTTGGGGTAATGTTAACGCGATCGCCGTCAAAGCAGATGGCAGCTTAGAAGCAGCAGCCGATCCTCGCGGTGAAGGTTCGCCTAGAGGCTGGTAAACAGTTGTCACTTATTGATGCAACACTGCCGTTATTACGGATGTTTAAAATGCTATAAATGCAACTATTGATTTTGCACCATCGATTCTGAGTATTCTACTTGAGTCCCAAACTCATTAGCTCTAGCGCTGGGTACTAATGTCCAACCAGCCTTTAGCAGTTTTTGATAAGTTGCCCAACCCTTAGATCCGCCGGGAATTTGATAATCTGGTACTGCAAATTGCGGGTAAGCTGTGTATGGTCGCCAGCCTTTATTCGCCTCAACTTGCAAATACAAAATTTTCTCACCGTCGTTGCCAGACTTAGATAACCAGCACATTTGTCGATTCATGGCAAACTCCTTAGTCTTTAGCTAAACTTGCATAATCGCAGACTTTTGTCAAGCTCTGCATCACTCTTCTGGGATAATTTTTAATTCCCCTAGTATGTGTCCATTTATCTACAAATTGGTTTAGTAAAATTACGTAAGCCAAGAGATAGAGTTTTCTAGACCATATTTGAGGATGCAGCACGACAAAATCACTCCATCTCCAACCATTGAAACCTACATAAAGTGACATTAGTTGGGGATTTTGTATGAAAAACCTGTTGATGAGTCAATATCTTTAGCTCCATGACAGATAATGATTCGGCATCGCTTATTGGCGTAAGAACATAACACCTTTAGGCAATACTTCGCTGGTTATGAGGGTAATATTTTTCTGATCGTATCTGTGGTTTTTGCGAATGTATGTAGCAAGAGTTACTTTTTTGCCGTATGGCTGAAGAATAATTTATTTGTTTTGCTAGTCACACCAGTAAGATTTAGTTATCAGTGCTGAGTAAAGACAGCGTCGCAGACGCTATTTTCTCTAACCCCTAAACCCTAAATCCAAAACTTGGCACGGGCGGAACGCCCCGCTACAGCTAACCACACTTTCAACTCAGCACTTAATAAAATCACCAATAATCGTGCGAATTTTGTTGACTATTTCGGAGTAATGAGAATCTGACAAAACAGGTTTTACGCCTTCGATGTTAATTGGTTGCGCTAAATCGATCCATGACTTGCAACCGCCATATTGGGAAAGGTAGGGGATTTCTTGAACCTGGGGTATTTTATAAGCCCGTAACAAAAGTATATACAAAGGTTGACGTGGTTTCCATTTCAAGCGATCGCAAATAAAATGCTCATTCCAGATATGAAAGGGGAGTAAAGCGTTAACAGTCGACTCCTCACTAATCGGCAAAATATCTGTAATCTCTGCCCAACTGCCAATGCGAATCGTTTCTGGATGCCAGCCAGGAGTTACTGGACAAACAAAGTCAGCATATTCTGATTTTAGCAGGAATGGCTGTTGATGTTCAAAAGTTGGGTAAAGTAAAACCTGCTCATGGGCAACTTGGAAACGGCCATTTTGCTCATGAATACCACCTTTACGTAGCAACATAATGGTTTTGCCACTTTCTAAAGCATTTATCGCCACAGACCATTCTTTGAGAGCATATAAAGTCGTAGTCAAATTCATCGGCATCTACTGTAACTCTGATTTAATTTCACGCTAAGACCGTTAAAGTATGAAACTATCCGGGGAAATGAATTAAAGAAGCATCATGGAAAAGCGAAAATTAGGTACATCTGCTGTAGAAATTACACCCATCATTGTGGGAACTTGGCAAGCTGGTAAAAGAATGTGGGTAGGAATTGAAGATGCTGACTCCATTAAAGCCATCCGCGCCGCCTTTGAAGCTGGGATCACCACTGTAGATACAGCCGAAGTTTATGGTGAAGGTCACTCTGAGCGCATTGTAGCCGAAGCTTTATCAGATGTGCGCGACCAGGTACAGTATGCCACAAAAGTTTTTTCCAACCATCTTAAATATGATCAAGTGATTGAGGCTTGCGATCGCTCATTAAAAAACCTCAAAACCGATTATATCGACCTTTATCAAATCCATTGGCCTGCCGGGGCGTTTAATAGTGCAATTGTGCCAATAGAAGAAACAATGAATGCTTTAAATGATCTCAAACAACAGGGAAAAATTAGGGCAATAGGTGTTTCTAACTTTTCTCGTGATCAATTAGCCGAAGCATTGCAATATGGACGCATTGATAGTTTGCAACCTCCATATTCTTTATTTTGGCGGCAGATTGAACAAGATGCTATGCCCTATTGTAGCGAAAATCAAATTTCTATCTTGGCTTATTCACCCTTAGCCCAAGGATTATTAACTGGTAAATTTCCTCGTGGGCAGAAATTTGCCCCAGAAGATAATCGATCCAGCAATAAACTATTTCAAGGCGAAAACTTTGAACACGCTCAACAAGCTTTAGATAAACTCCGCCCTATAGCGGAACGCCATAATTGTACCTTGGCGCAGTTAGCGTTGGCCTGGTTAATTGCCCAACCCCAAGCAAATGCGATCGCCGGTGCGCGTTATCCTGAACAAGCAAAAGATAACGCCAAAGCCGCTGATGTCAAACTTTCCCCTGAAGAAATTGCCGAAATCGAGGCGATCGGGCGGATTGTCACTGATAACCTTGATAACAACCCAGTCATGTGGAATTGGTAAGCTGATATTTCTTCATCACACCAGAACCCAGACTTCTTTGATAAGTCTGGGTTCTGAGATTTAGCTAATAACTAACCACAAATATTGCAAGAATAAACAAAATGTCAACTTTAGTAAACTAGTGCTTACTGATTCCTAACTCAGTGTTAAATTGAATAGCAAGACATCAAACTAAGAAAAACCAAACCCAAAGGGCAAACGACTATGATGTCTCCTGTCAGTAGCCCAAGCAAATGTTCAGCATAACTCTAATTAAAAGTGGTCAAAGCCCAATAATATAAATAAAAGGCGAAGCCAAATCCCAAAGCGGAAAAACAAAGATCGCTGAAGTTGCTAGTTATAAAGTCCACCTTAGTTGCTTACTCTGTCAATTATTTAGCTAAGTTTAAGAAATTTGAAACCTGTGGATTCCCAATAACCTGGTCATCGTTGACCAGGTTTTGATATTTTTATCTATTGCCATAAATTAAATTTTTATACAAGGATTTGATTATAATTTAACAAATACCTTGCAATATAAATGTTAGCGAAAAAAGCAATTAATCGGATTTCAACCTTATTTTCCCATTATCCTTGGTTGATTATATTTATCTTTTCAATTCTCGGTTTGATAGGTATTCTTAACCATTCAATGTGGCGAGATGAACTCAATCCTTGGTTGATTGTCAGAGATAGCCAATCTTTTACCGATTTAATTGCAAATATTAAATATGAAGGACATCCGGTTTTGTGGTATTTTTCTCTAGCATGTTTGAGAAAAATTGCTGACAATCCCTTAATCATGCAAGTTTTTCATTTGTCTATTACCATTACTGCGATCGCAATTTTTTACTTATCTAGTCCTTTTAGTTATAAACAAAAAATACTATTTACATTTGGCTATTTTCCTTTATATGAATATTTTTTAATTTCTCGTAATTATGCCTTTAGCTTGCTGTTTATATTTGCTTTTTGTGCAGTATTTCCATCTAGAAAAAAAACTTATTTATATTTGGCTATTTTATTAGGTTTACTTGCTAATAGTAGCGCTTATGCTTTGCTAGTATCATTTTCATTATCATTGACTTTGCTAGTCGAATTTTATTTGGATAGTGAGCATAGAAAACAGTATTTCCAACAAAGCAAAAAATATGATTTATTTTTAAGTATTGGAATTATTATATTCTCTTTTATATTGTCAGCTTATATTATTACTCCTCCTGGAGATAGCTATCTACATGGAGGCTTAAATAATGGATGGACACTACAAATAGATATCCGCCATTTATTGAAAGGTATAAATAGATTATTTGCTAGTTATTTTTTGATTATTCCGCAGAGAAGATGGCTAGATTCAATTATTTGTGCTGCCATAGCTTTATTTATATTTGCATTAACTTTAATCAAGCTTTTTAAAAAGCCATTTCCTCTGTTTTTCTATACATTAGGAAATGGTGTAATACTCACATTTATATATTTCAGATATTTACAATTCCCCGGAAGTCCTCGTCATTTAGGACATCTTTATTTAGTTTTAATAGCGGCCTTATGGTTAGAAAGTTATTATCAAGAATCTAGACTTTTAGTTAATAAATTTTCTCTCTCACCACAATTATTTAATTTAGCTCAGAAATGGCATTATATTGCCTTTATGTTCATTTTATATACTCAGTTGCTTGGAGGAATTTATGGCTTTTCAAAGGACTTTATCATTCCATTTTCTGCCAGCCGAGAAACGGCTCATTACATTCAAAAAAATCACTTAGAAAAAGAATTTATTGTGGCCAGCCGAGATGCTAATATGGCTGCATTATCAGGTTATCTCAATCGTAAGTTCTACTATCCTGAACTTCAAAGAATGGGAAGCTTCACCTTATTTAAACAAGGTCGCCAAGATGTTGACCAACCTGAGATATTAAGACAAACTAGTTCTTTATTGCAGAGTCAAGAAGTCAAAAATAAAATTTTATTGATTTTAAATAAAAAACTGGATTCCAATAGAAATGATTTAAAAATTATTCCTATCAAAAATTTTCAGAGAGCTTGGGTAGATAGTGAACGATATTATCTTTATTGGGTAGAAAAAGTAGGAGACAGAAAGTAAAATAATGTTCCTAATATTCACATTTTCAAAATGTCTCATAGTGCGTTGTGCTGTACGAAAACACAACGCCAGTTGCTATAACGGAAGGAGTATCTGCAACGCACTGGCTCCTCTACACAATTAACCCCTTCTCAGTTAAGAGGAGGGGTTAAAACTTAATATTAATATCCGCCTTCTTCTTCGTATTCCGGCTGTCTTTCCTTAACTTTCTTAGGAATGTTCACTGGCTTTGGTGCATCTTCCCAAGCGTCGCTTTCTATATCATCGTCGTAATCGTCGTAATCTTCAGTGTAGGCTTTAGTCTCATACTTGGGCGATTGTTGATATCTGTCTCTGCCTGTGGCTTCACTCCAGTTATCTTCTTCGTCTTCTTCTTCGTAGCGAATAGACTCGTACTGTTGCGCTTTCATGACTTCGCGCCGTGGTCTTTCTTCTTCTACATAGTCTTCATTCCATTCTTCTTCCCGTGCTACGGGTTCGGGGGTGCGAACTTTGGGCTTGGGTGGTTGTAATGGGACACCACTAGGTAACTGATTTGCAGGTGAAACTGTGCGTGGTGCAGAATAACCATATTCTTCTTCTGCATCTCGTTCCCAAGGTGGTTTCCCAATACCTAAACGTTCTAGAACGCCTACTGTTAGTTGGTTTGTACGTTCCTCGGCTCCTTCAAACACAATTAATCTGCTGGGGCCAGTGCTAACAATTTCCTCTATTGAAATCTCATAAGTGCTGAGAAATTGGTCGGGAATTTGGGGAACGCCCAAAGAAGCAATAATTATAGAGTGCAGCTTACCTGAGATGCCATCAAACTTAAAGCCCCGCACTCTGCCTAAGACTTCACCTGTTTCTGTAATTACTTCCCAGTTAATCAGGTTACTAAAAGCTTCAATTTCAATATCTTCTATGACATCTTCGTTATCAACCAAGATTGCATCACCAATTTGGTTAATACTGCTGAGGTACATATAGCGTGGCAATCCAGAGATAGAGATCAGGCTGTCTCGTAAACCAAGAGCCACAACCTCCCTTTGATCGATATCAACCCAGATTTGATTTACAATACCTAGCCGCTTGGCGTTGTCGCGGGTAATCACCTGAGTATTTAATAAGTCGGAACGCCTAATTATCTGTTCAGAGGTCATTCTATACCGAGTCCTGATCTCGAATCCGGTTTATCTATACACTATTATTAACAAAGATTCAAGCAGATGTATTCGAGGATGATAACTTAATTCCCAAAACTTGGGTATAAGCGCCTCGTGCTTGAGTAACGCCAATGGTGCGTTCGGCTGATTCTATCATCGGACGACGCAAACTCACAACTATAAACTGTGCTAGTTGTGCCTGTTGTTTGATCATTCTAGCCAATCGTTCTACGTTTGACCCGTCTAAGAACATATCTACTTCGTCAAAGGCGTAAAAAGGTGATGGACGGTAGCGTTGTAGGGCGAAAATAAAGCTTAAGGCAGTGAGAGATTTTTCTCCCCCAGACATGGAAGCGAGTCTTTGTACAGGTTTACCTTTGGGGTGAGCAACTAAATTTAAGCCGCTACTAAAGGGATCTTCCGGATCATCAAGTTGTAGATAACCGTCACCTTCTGAGAGGGTGGCGAAAATTGATTGGAAGTTTTCGTTGACAGCATCAAAGGCTTCTTTAAAAGCGTGCTGCCGCAATGTGGTAAAGTTTTCAATTCGTAATAGTAATTCTGTGCGTTCGGCTTCTAATGTCTGCAACTTATCTGTGAGTTCTTGCAGACGGTTTTGGGTGCGTTCGTATTCTTCCAACGCCAGCATATTCACCGGTTCCATTGCTTGCAAGCGTTTAGCAAGCGATCGCAATTCTTTCTGCAATTCTTCTAAATCTACCTGTTCTGGCACTTCCGGTAAAGGGCTAGGCAATTCTGGAAGTAGTTCTCGCAATTGATTTTGCAACGCTTCTAGTTCTTCCCGCCGCTTCAACTGGGTTTCTTGGAGTTTTTCCAGTTCCCATTCTAATTGTTGCTGACGGAGTAAATGCGATCGCACTTCTTGTTCTATCGCGTCACGTTTTTGCTTTTCTTCGCCTAAATTCTTTTCCATCTCGCTGAATTTGGCGCGAGTTTCGGTGATTTGAGTGCTGAGTGCTGAGTGCTGAGTGCTGAGTGTTTGGAGTTTATGACGATAACTTTCTTGTTCTTGATGATATTGGGTAATGCGTTGTTCCGCTTCTTGGATGCGCTCTTGTAAACGCTGCTGCTGATTTTCGAGATTTTTTAATCTTTGTTCGGCTTCCCGGAGGTTGCTTTCCCGTTGTTGTAATTGTTGTTCTTGCGTTTTAATTACTGCTTGGATTTGTTGCCATTCACTAGGCGTTTGAGAAGCTTCTAACTCTGCTAAAGTGTGACGCAGTTGTTGTAATTGCGCTTCTTGTCCTGGTAAATCTTTGTCTAAAATTTCTAGGCGAGATTGGGCGGTGGAGAATTTTTCTGTGTTTTGGGCAAGTTGCGATCGCGTGCCTTCTAATTGCATCGTCAAAGCTTTAATATCTTTTTGCAACTGTTCTAATTGCAATTGCTGTTCGCGCCGTGTTTGACGCGCTTCGGTGAGTTCTTGGCTGAGTTGTTTGGTTTTGCTGGATAAAGAAGCGATCGCATCAATACAACGATCTAAAATTCTATCTATATCTGTCAAGCGACTTTTCAACGCAATGGCTTCATCTGATTCCGCCGCTTCCCCCGTACCAAACCGCAACGATGAACGCTGATTGACGCTTCCCCCAGTCATTGCACCACTGGTTTCCAGCAATTCTCCATCTAGGGTAACGATGCGATATAAACCGAGATTTTTCCGCGCCTGTTCTAAGCTGGCGAATACGACAGTGTTACCAAAAACATAGTTAAATACATCTTTATAACGGCGATCGCATTCAACTAAGTTCACAGCATAACTAACAAAGCCGTTAGCTAACCGCAGCGTTGCATCCTGAGTAATTCTGGGAGCTTGTATTTTATTTAAAGGTAAGAATGTTGCTCTTCCGGCGCGTTTTTGCTTCAGCAATTCAATTCCGGCGGAGGCGATACCGTCATCATCTACCACAATATGTCCCAACCGCGCACCCGCCGCAATTTCCAACGCCAACTGATAACGAGGTTCCACCCGTCCCAAATGTACCACCAAACCACAAACCCCAGGCATTCCCGATTGGATAATCACCTTACTCGCTTGCGTTCCTTGGACTTCTTGCTGTGCTTGGGTTTGCGCCTCAATTTTATCTAACTGGCGTTGTTTTTCTCGTTGCTCATTAGAAAGCCGCTTTTGAGTATCTTGCTGGATTTGTAATTCCTGTTCTGTGGCGGCGAGATTTTGCGCTAAGTTTTGGATAGGTTCACTAGAAGCGTTAAATTCTGCCTCAACTCGCACACACTCAGCTTGTTTTTCTGCTAACTGCGGTTCTAAAGTGGCAATTAACTGAGTTTGTTCGTGAATTAATTCTTGTAGCTGACTATTGCGTTCTTTTAACTGTGCTTGCTCGGTGCGTTGCGGTTCCAGAGTTTGCAACACAGTTTCGATTTGGCGGTTCAGTGCAGTTTGTTGCTGTACCCAAGCTTCCGATGCAGAGGCGATTTCCGCGGCGGCTTCACGGGATTTTTGCAGTGCTTGTTGTGTCTCATCCCGTTGCTGTTGACAATAAACAATTGATTGGCGTTCGACATTTTGGGTTTCGGCAATTTCTCCCAAAGCTTGCTGCTGCTGTTGAATGTCTTGCTGAGTTTGTGCTAACCGCTTGATTGTTTCTTGGGAAGTTGTTTCTAACTCTGTTTGCTGACGTTGGAGTTGTTTACGTTCCGCTTCTTGGGTAGCAAGACTAGACTGTACAGCTAATAATTCCTCTTCACCCAAAGCTTTCACATGAGCATTGAGTTGTTCTAATTCCGCCGTTTTTTGGGTAATCCCGACATTCAGCGTTTCTAATTGTAGAGTTAAATCATGGTGAGAGCGATCGCCATTTTGAATTTCCGTCGCTAACTTTTCTTGCTGTGCTTGCAGCGAACGCCACGATAAAACTGCTTCCCAAGATTGCTTGTGCAGATATTCCGTCCGTAGCTTTTGATATTTTTCCGCTTTCGCCCTATCTTGAGAAAGGCGATCGCGTTGTGCAGTTAACTCCGTCTCAATAATCCGACAACTATCTTC
Source organism: Nostoc sp. PCC 7107 (assembly GCF_000316625.1). Taxonomy (GTDB): domain Bacteria; phylum Cyanobacteriota; class Cyanobacteriia; order Cyanobacteriales; family Nostocaceae; genus Nostoc_B. Next base: position 2,317,768 of record NC_019676.1, read on the forward strand.
CTTCTCCTTCACCTCATCTAACGTACCCTTAGCTTGGTGAATCTTGCGATCGAACGCCGCCACCCCCGCCAACTCATCAATAATCTCTCGCCTCTCCTTAGCATTCATCGAGATAATGCTAGTAACGTCCCCCTGCAACACCACGTTATAGCCTTCAGGATAAATCCGCAGACTCTCCAACTCCTCATGCAACTCCGTCAGCGTACAAGCAACACCATTGATATAGTAATTTGACGTGTAAGTTCCTTGATGAGTCACCCGCAACCGTCTAGTTACACTCCATTCACTATTGAGTGCTGTTAGCGGTAGCGGGGCTTTTAGCCCGTGCTGAGTGCTGAGTGCTGAGTCTGTATTCTCGTTTTCTTCCTCCAATTCCTCCTCGCCTTCCTCACTTTGAGCCTTTGCGCCTTTGCGTGAGACAATTTCTTCCCCAGACAAATCAAACGTCACCGTAACGCTGGCTTCCACAGATGCGCGTCCCTTAGCCGTTTGAGTGTTATTTACCAAATCCGGCAAGCGATCAGCTCGCATTCCCTTAGAACTGGCGAGTCCCAAACAAAACAACAGCGCATCCAAAATATTCGACTTACCAGAACCATTTGGCCCAGATATGACAGTAAACCCCGGCAGTAAAGGGACTGAGGTAGTACCGCCGAAGGATTTGAAGTTGGTAAGTTCCACGCGCTTGACGTATACCATAGTAGGCGCTGGTTCACTGGGCTAATGAAGAACAAGTGTATCAATTAATGAAAATTTCGCAATAGGTTGTATGAATAAATTATCGAACCACAGAGGCACAGAGAGCGCAGAGGAGGAGAGGCATTACTAAAATATCAAAGGTAATTTTAACTAACTTTAGGAAAAATAGTATTATTGTCAGAATTATAATTGTTGAGTTTTGTTATCGATAAATGTTTCTAACTCTTGCATAGTATATGCAGAAAGATTATTAGTAACCATATAACGAGAGAATTGTAGCGATACTCTAAAAAATGTCAAACATGGTTCTAACTTTTTCAAATCTTTTCTCTGTTTTTTATAATCTGATTTAGACATATTTTCTTGTAGTTTACGATGATTTAATGCTAATAGTTGATATTCATACTCTGCTTCTGCTTTTATAAGTGGATGTGAGTCATTCCGCAATTTCTCAGAAAAATTGTATTTCATTGAAAAAGTTCCATCCTCTTCACTTGGTGAGTGGTAGATAAATTCTCCTAGTAAGTTGATAACAGCCCAGCGAGTTGTGTAATATTGGCTGTTCACCATACTTTCAAGTAAATCCCACGAATTTTCCACACCCAGCCAGAATAATTCACCTAGTAGTCTCGGTAATAAAAGTGGGTCACTTTCACGATATTTATAGAAACCTTGCAGCAAAACAGGCACACTATCATAGCTGCATATTTTTCCTAGTGTATAAATTACTTGTTTGCGGATGAAGTGGTTTTCTGCAAATATAAGACGTTCTAACTCAGGAATAATCACAGGTTCTAATTGGGTTTCCCAAGATATTTTGCAAGTCTCATTACGAGAACAGCTTAAGACAAAATCTGTAATGAATAGTCCAGCAGAACCAACAATATCTGGATCAGGATTTTGCAGCATTTTAATTAAAGTCTCAACTGCGCCAGGAGTTATTACCACCTCAGCCATATAGTCTGAGTCTCCTAAGTGAGAGAGATAGTTAATAATTTTAGTTTCTAGCATTTTTAATGAGAAGATTCTTTCAAGTCAAAATAACTATTTCTGCAAGGCTTTGATTTCTTGGGTTATCTTGTTATAACCTGATTTATCTCCCTGTTCTTGAAATAATTGTTCAGCTTTTTTAAAATCTATTAGTGCTGCTTTTTGCTTACCTAGTTGGGCGTTGACTAATCCCCGATGATAATAAGCTAAACCATAGCTAGGATTAAGTGCGATCGCTTGGTTGAAATCTCTCATCGCCGCTTGATAATCTTTAACTTTTACCCGCGCCAAACCCCTTCCATAATAAGCGTAGGGGTTTTGAGAGTTAAGTTTAATCGCTTTTGTGTAGTCTGCGATCGCTTCTTTATATTTACCCAACCCAAAATGAGCAAATCCTCGGTCATGATAAGCATTAGCATCTTGAGGATTCAATGCAATTGCTTTGCTAGAATCTGCTTGGGCCTTTTCGTAGTCTCCCAAGCGATAAAAAGCATCACCTCGATGGTTATAAGCCACATAATTCTGCGGATTTATTTTAATAGTTTGCGTAAAATTATCTACAGATTCTTGATAGTTTCCTTGTTGATATTCACTGATACCTTCTTGATAAAGTATTTGCTCATTATTTATATGTCTCAACCATTGACCAAAGTGTCCTATAATCAGAGCTACTAATAAACTAGTAATTCCTATAAATATCAGCCTGAATCTGGGAAATTGGAGTTTTTGGGGTTGGTATTGGTAATTCTTTAATTGCTGGAGGTCATTGATAATTTCAGTTACAGACTGGTAACGTTTACGGTAGTCAAAGCGTATCATTTGATTAATAATTTTTGTCAACTCCTGGCTAACTTTAATTGTTCTATCATGCCAGATAATTTCACCAGTAAGTAAGTTTTTTTGACTTTGTAATCTTGATATTTCATCTTCAGATAACCCCATAATTGCTGCGATCGCAATTAGTCCTAAAGCATAAATATCACTATTGTATTGGGGTTGACCTTGCAATTGTTCTAGAGGTATATATTCTAAATTACCAACTATAGTTGTCACCATTTCTTGTACAGAACCAAAATCAACTAATACCAGTCGATTATCTGAATATCTGCGAATAATGCTTGCTGGGTGAATATCTTGGTGAATGACATTGCGATGATGTATAAAAAATAAAATATCTAATATTTCTAATAATAAGTTAATTACTTGGTCTTCCCTTAAAGGGAATCCGACTAAAATTTCTTCAGCTAATTCATGACCATCAATTAATTCTTGAACTAGATAAAATTCTTCATCTGCTTCAAAATAAGCAACTATTTTTTGAATTCTATCGTTTTCTCGTCCAAGTTGTTGCAAAACCTTAGCTTCCTTAAAAAAGCTATGTCGCAGCCAATCTAAATTTTGAGGATTGCTAGTTTCTGGACTTAGCTGCTTAATTATAAATTGCTGCTGAGGAATTGTAATATCTTCAACTATATAAGTTTTTACGGACTCTTCCGTATATAATAATTTTAGAATGCGGTAATGTGTAACCAAAATTTGATCATCCATATAGATAAGCTTTTATACGAAGTTATCTGATTATATATTAGTATTCTTACTACTATAATTTTTGTGGGGATCAACCTTAGTTACAAAAAATATACAAAGACTAAGGAAATTGTAATTCATCTGATTAATTTTCATAAATGGCACAAAGAATCAGAAACAAACCGGGAAACAATTCTGTAGGAAAATGCTATTTTCACTGGATATTACTCTGCTATAGTTGACTTTTCATACAACAAGTGCTTAATTTCCATCTCTTGGTTATGAGGTGGAGTGTTGCTGAGTAATTACTCAATAATTTACTAATCTAACTTATTGCCGTGGGATCACTCATGACATACTATTGCTCAGTACGGTAAAAGAGTTGTAATCGAATTGCTATAAACGCTCAAAAGCTTGAAAATCAACTTATTTAAACGCAACAAAAATCAAGTAAGTGCGACCAAGCGTCAATTGATCGAGGCGCTGTGTCGGCGTGATACTGCGGCTATTCAGAACTTGATGATGCGATCGCAAAATACTATCGGCGAAGAAAAATTAACTGAGATAGTCAACGAAGTATTGTGTGAATGCGATGCTGACAGCCACAATTGGTTTTTTGCCAGTTTTGTAGGGCAATTTAGATATCAACAGATGCAGCAAGCCGCCCAAAATAATGTCTTTCATATATTAGTGAATGCAGGTTTAGAACCAGGAAAAGACTTTAGTTTTGGGCTAGATGGTGAGATGATTGTTAGCGATCGCGCCAAGCAAATCTTACTTAATCATCTGCCCCAAGAGGAACGGAGATTTTTTGAGGCTCAATTGCAAGTTTCCCAGGTTGCAGACCCTATTTTGGCAATTGAAAAGCAGTTGGGTTGCCCATTTTATACAAATTTAACGGAAATAGCGGCTCATCAGGTGCAGGAACTGAATAATCCGCAAGCTGCCGCTTATTTAGGCGTATTACTAGCTGGTTTAGTCAAAAGGCATCCAGCCCTCCAAGATGTGGACTTTCCGACAAAATTTATTGTTAATACGCTGCAAGGTTTATCACAACAGCGAGTCACAGAAATATTAAATGATCCAGAAACAGATCCTCAATTTGATGAAGTAATTATATTTCAGGATTTATTAGCCGCAATGGCAGAACCGGAAATGAGTGACGCAGAGGATTGTAACAGCCTAGAACAACTCAAAAAGCTAGATACCGTTTGGTGTGGTGAATATCGGCTGGCAGAAATCGTCGCCAGCCTAGAAGAATTATCTCAGGAGTAAGAAACCCCCTCAGATGAAATTGCGTCAACCTGGATGTTGATTTAGTTTATGCTGGCACTACAAATTTTTCGCTACCAGCGAGATCAAAGGCTGCATGAATTACTTGTAAAGCTTTCACACCTTGTTCTTGAGCGACGACACAACTAATTTTAATTTCTGAGGTAGCAATCATTTGAATATTGATTTGGTGTTGTGCCAACGCTTCAAACATTTTGGATGCAATACCTGGTTGTCCTACCATCCCTGCACCGACAATACTGACTTTAGCGATCGCACTATCTAATACAACTTCACCCCAGCCTAATTCGGCTGCGACTTGGGTAAGTAGTTTTTGGGCAGTTTCCCCATCTATGCGCGGAACTGTAAAAGCAATATCCCGTTTAGGAACACCATTAATTAATCGGCAGCGTTGAGATTGAATAATCATGTCAACACTGATGTTGTGCTGTGCCAATATACCAAATAATTTTGCCGCCATCCCGGCTTTATCTGGAACTTGACGAATCGCCAGACGTGCTTGGTTCATATCTAAGGCGACACCGCAAACCGGGCGGGAGTAGGGAGTAGGGAGTGCTGTTAGCGGTAGCGGGGCGTTCAGCCCGTGCTGAGTATTAAATATTTGTTCTGCTCCTCTGCTCCCCTGCTCCCCTGCGCCAATTTCAAAAGCGTTACTTAGTGCAGCCACGGCGCGATCGCAGTCTGTCGCATCAACTACACAGCTAACTTTGACTTCACTAGTAGAAATCATTTGAATATTCACACCTGCTTCGGCGAGAGTAGCAAACATTTTCGCCGCCACCCCCGGACGACCAATCATCCCTGCACCAGAAATACTGACTTTAGCAATGTCCTGTTCAATCATCACTTCCGCTTCGTCTGATTTGGGGTTGGATGGGTTTCGGAGTGCAGGTGCGATCGCTGATGCTACTGCTTCTGCCCGTTTTAATATCGGTGTGGTGACGGTAAAGGCAATATCGTTGCTATTACCTTCGTGAATTGATTGAATAATTAAGTCTACATCGACGTTTTGGCGGGAAATTTCCCCAAATAACTTGGCTGCTACCCCTGGCTTATCAGGTACCCGCAATAAAGCTACTTTTGCTTGGTTGGTGTCAAATTCTACTGCATCTACAGGACGAGCTATTTCTAAATTTACGAGCGATCGCTCTTGGGGTTTGCGGGATGTTACCCAAGTACCAGGGTCTTCTGTCCAGCTAGAACGCACTACCAAAGGTACACCATAGTTGCGGGCAATTTCCACTGAACGGGGATGTAATACTTTTGCTCCCAAGCTTGCCAGTTCTAGCATTTCATTACAGGTAATCGCATCCATCAACTGGGCTTCAGGAACCAAGCGCGGATCTGTAGTTAAAATACCTGGCACATCTGTATAAATTTCACAAAAATCTGCTTGGATAGCTGCGGCTAAAGCGACCGCAGAAGTATCCGAACCACCACGTCCCAAGGTAGTAATTTCTAATTCTCCAGTGCTGGATATTCCCTGAAACCCAGCTACCACAACTACTTTGCCTTGATTAATATGACGTAGCAATCGGTCAGTTTCTATATGCAGAATCCGGGCGCGGGTGTGTTCTGCTTCTGTAACAATTCCTACTTGTGCGCCAGTCATAGAGATAGCTGGCTGGCCAAGTTCTTGCAATGCCATACTCAAGAGAGCGATCGTTACCTGCTCTCCTGTAGAAAGCAGCATATCCATTTCCCGGCGGTTAGGATTTTGAGAAATTTCGCTGGCTAGTTTCACAAGTCCATCTGTGGTTTTTCCCATTGCGGAAACCACCACAATCAAGGAGTTTCCTGCTTTAACTGTTTTATACACACGCTGTGCAACAGCTTGGATACGTTCGACTGAACCGACAGATGAACCACCGTATTTCTGAACTATAAGCGCCATATCTTTGTCTTGAATGAAGTTTGCCTACTTTCATCAAGGCTCCTACCGGGCTAGGAAGCTTTGAAGGCATTAGCAGTAGTTATTTAGTTTACTAACTTATCAGATTCAGTTGACACAAAAAATCGTCACTTGTGTTTTGTGATAAATTTTTCTGCATATTGCATCTAAAATATCACCAAAATAAAAGGCAAAAGCCAAAAAAATTTCTTTTGACTTTTGCCTTTTTACTTTTTACTTATATTTATTCGCCTGCTGCACGCTTAACTTGGCGGGACTCCAACCACAAGGGAATGGCAATTACAGCTACTAAAATGAGTAAAGCTGCGATCGCAAATTGACTTACCCAAGTAACCAATTGTTCTAAAGAAATTACTCTGCCAGCAAAAAAAGCTAATGTCACCATCACAGCAGCCCAGGTGGTGGCTCCTGCTAGGTTATATAAGAAAAATTTTAGGAACGGTACTTCTGCTATTCCCGCTAGTGGAGCAGCAAAAATTCGCAAAAGCGCGAAAAAACGTCCAAAAAATATGGCTTTAGCGGCATTTTGACTAAACTGATCTTTAATATTCAGTAATTTTTCTTCAGAAATCCTAAATATTTTACCTATTTGCAGCAGGAAATGCCAGCCACCGAGTTTACCAACCCAATAGCCGCAAGCACTACCAAGTACAGCACCTGCAACAGCATCACCTAGAACTAACCAGTAACTCAGTTCATCACTACCAGCTAGAAACCCACCTACAAGAGTTATGGTTTCACCAGGAAGAGGAATGCCCAAGTTTTCCAGTAAAATTCCCAAAAAAATTGCCCAGTAACCATACTGGTGGGCAAATTCCTGGATGTTTTCTAGTGAAATAAATTCAAGAGACATCCCGCACCGCCGCCTTTACAATTTTTTACCTTTACTCTATCTTGGCGCGTTTGTGGCTGGAGTGTCAATCAAAGTACTGTTTTGTCAAACCTAATTCATGCTCAAAGACTGACCCAGTGATGGTAAAAATTAAAGGGGATAGGGTTGTGGGGGTGTATGGGTGTACATTAGCAGAACTCTTACGCCAAACCTTCATACGTAATTTTTATCCCAGTTAATCGCTAACAAATTGATAAAATCTATAAATTATTTAGTATTGACTATTATGCGTTTAGGCATTACTAACACAGGTGCATAGTAGTTGAAACAAATCAATAAATTTTCATAAAAAATTCATAAAAATCTCATTAAATTATGAAAATCTCGTAAAAGCTATTATTGATACTGAATTTACCAAGCCTTTGTGCATATATTTAGGGAAGTTAACACAAATTATACGGCATGAATACGTAAACATATAGTATCGACTCACAACAGTGAGTTCACAATACCTGTGAATTAGCAGTTTTTAACTGTTGAAACCGTGCAGTATTGATGTCAATGTTCATTTTTTCAGTAGTTCAACTACCCAGATAAATACATGACTATCGCACAAGAATTGCAAGTGGTCTTATTCAAACCCCAAGGGAGCATAGACTTGGAGGGTGGTATTGCTCTCAGCCAAACTATGGCAGAAGTAGTACCCCAATCTGATCAACTTTGGGTCATTGACCTAGCAGAAGTAGATTTCATGGATAGTTCTGGTTTGGTTCCGTTAGTCAAAGCACTGACATCTGCCCGGCAAAGTGGTTGCCGCCTAGTTATTTGTAATGTCAAAGCTCCTGTAAGGTTAATTTTAGAACTGACTCAGTTGGATTCAGTTTTTGAAATTTTTAACACTTACGAAGACATTACCAATATTGTCAGCACATAGCCTTTGACACTAGCAAACTAACCTCTAATTATAGTACTAAAAATTGTTAGTGTTGACCAAAAGCAATTATCTTTTTTACCATTAATAATTGATTTTCGTGATGCTAAGACTCAGTACTTTTGCAACTTTGGTACATTACAAATTTGACTGAGAAAAAGCTAAAATATTACAGCCTGTAATTGCAGGCTTTATTTTTTTAAGCATTCTGCACAGTAGAAACATTGCCTTGTCCAGTGACGGGGCGAGGAAAGTTAGGTAAGTCAATACCGCTATGACTGGAAGTGCGAGTTTTGAGTGCTAAACGGTAACTTACGCTTTGTAGTTCAGCTTGCAGTTTGCGATTTTCTCGTTGCAAGATTGCTACTTTCTCCCTAATTGGAGCCATCCGTTCCTCAAATTTACGACGATAAATTTGTGGTAATTCTTGTACTACCTGCTCCAACATCCGACTGCGATCTGTTAACTCTTGCACAGACTGGCGAAGTTGATAAATTTCTGCATCACGAGTAGCAATTTGCTCTTGATAAAATGTTACCTGTTGCTCAACAGCTTGTAATTGTTCTCGTAACGCCTGCAACTGACTGAAGTCGCGTTCAGTTTCAGAACGCTGGGGCATAAAATTAGCATTGCCCTTAACCAGCCGAAAGAGTTCTTGAGATAGCTGTTGCACTAATTGGTCTCGCAGTTGCAACTCTTGGCGCAATTGCGCGGCTTCTGTAGAGAGAGCTTGGATGTTGGGTATGTCAGTTTGGCTCACAGTGGCTTGCAGCTCCCATTGACGAATCTTTTCTCATCTTAGGTATAACGGCGATCGTACTGCCTTTGGCAAGTACTTGTTAATTTAGCATTCCCAACCGAAGCAGAAAAAAGTCAAAGGTAAAAAAAAAATTTTGTTTTGCTGTAGTTAGTACTGAGTTTTGAAGTACAAATACTCATTACTCAGTACTAGTAGTGCAAGGCGAAGGTCAAAAGTCAAAAGTCAAAAAGGCACTCTTTCTTTTTACTGTGAACTTTTGACTTTTTGTCCTAGACAGTTGCGGCAACTTTCTCTGCTGCTGCTTCTGCTTGTGCTGCTGCTGAAACTTCTTGCTTAATGGTTAAGTAGCGAATTACCTCTTCACTCAACCGCATAGCACGTTCTAAAGGAGCAATAATATTTCCCGGCCCAGTGTAGTTCATTTGGATGTAGATTCCATCCCGTTGCTTTTTAATTTCATAAGCAAGACGACGCTTACCTCGATTTTGAATTTCGATATTCTCGGCACCTTGGTCTTGAATCAAGGTTTGGTATTTAGCTACTGCTTGCTCTACCTGCTCGTCACTAAGGTCAGGACGCAGGATATACATTGTTTCGTAAACTGTGGACATGAGTGAGAAATCTCCTTTTGGACAAGGTGGCTGCCAGAGTGAAATTATACAAAGATTCCTAGAGAATATCCGTACATTTCAACATCTGAAGCAACAAGGAACTATAATCTTACCAGTTTTTTATATGAATCATCAGCAAAATCTGCCAAAATGCGGACTTTAACTAAAAGTTACTTTATGGGTAAATAGTGTGCGATCAGGAATTCAGCCTTTGGTAAACAACAGCAAATTAATTGAACTATTGGCTGAACCAACAGGTATGCTTCCCAAAGGGAACTTATAAACTCCTGATTCTCATTGCTAAAGATTTTCCGCGCTCAAGGCTCTTAATTGCAGACAATAAGGATATTATCAAGGTTATGGCACAGCGCTATGTGCGAGTTCAAAATCCAGAAGGCAAAGTTTATTATGGGTTGCTACAGCTATCTCTGAATGTACAGGCGCTGGATGCGCCACCTTGGTTACAGGGACAACCGACAGATTTAGTTTTAGCACCAGATAGTTACCAAATTCTTTCCCCTTGCGCTCCCTCAAAAATTGTGGCCGTAGGTAAGAATTATGCAGACCATGCAGCGGAGATGGGAACACCCGTACCAAGTGAGCCATTAATTTTTCTCAAGCCACCAACATCGATTATTGCCACTGAGGCCGAAATCAAGTATCCACATCAGTCTCATAGAGTTGATTATGAAGGTGAATTAGCTCTAGTGATTGGCGATCGCGCTTGTGACTGCACTCCAGAAGAAGCCCAAACCAAAATTTGGGGTTATACAATTGCTAATGATGTGACAGCGCGAGACTTACAACAAAAAGATGGTCAATGGACTAGAGCTAAGGGGTTTGATACATTCTGCCCCTTAGGCCCTTGGATCGTCCGCGAATTGAATCCAGGTGCAAGATTGCAGACTTTCATCAACGATGAGGCGAATCCCGTGCAATCTGCGGGGATTGATCAAATGGTCTTTTCCCCTGATGTTTTGGTATCTTACATCAGTAAAGTGATGACTCTGATTCCCGGAGATGTCGTACTAACAGGTACACCATTGGGTATTGGCCCCTTGCACATAGGCGATCGCATTCGGGTGGAAATCGAAGGCATTGGTCGTCTAGAAAACACCATAGTTGCCAGGTAACAAGTGCTGAGTCAATCAATTTTGGACTTTAAATTTTGGATTTTAGATTAAGAAAATCTTTCAATCTAAAATATGCAATCCAAAATTCCTCTGTCTCTCGCCTCTATCCCCAAATAATTCATGCGTCCAGTTACCGAACCTGCATATAAACAGCATCGGAGATTGCGGGGATTTCTGCATAACGTCCCAAAAGTGACTGGACAACTGAATATGCTACTGCTGCTACGATACCGATAAAAATAGTGCTATACAGAGTTTCGATCGCAAAGTTACTACTAGGAATTTGCCCCAAAATACCAGTTATGATGCTACACAAAAAGATAACAATGTCTAAAAGAATTGCCTGCATGGTGTTAAAACGAATAAAGTGGGAGATTTTTTCGTTTCTGACTACTAACAGCCATAAAGCAAAGAAAATAATCAATCCGGCGAAACTAATGCTGTAATAAAGACTGATTAACGGCATCAAAGGTAAAAACAGTATTTGTAACACAGGAAATTGTGTCAGCAAAAATTTACTAAATATAAAAACCTCAACCAGCGGTAGCAAATAAGGTAAACAAGCGAAAATGCGATCGGAAACGTTTGTAGAACCACGCCAAGCCATTTTGCGTTCTCCTGTGGCAGAATTTTCAGAGTTACTTGAGCCTAGGATAACGCAGTTGTCTAGTTTCCCAGAAGCAGCAATTATCGGATTTCAGCAATCCGAAAGCCCATGATACACTCATACTGCTCTGGTTGTTGTTCTGTAAGTTTGCGAATAGCTTGACCACAATGCAGTTGACCGCTACGCCAACGAGGTTGACCACTCCTGTCAGCAAGTAAACAAGACTGGCAAACCTGCTCAGGAGCAAGGATTTGATCATCCATTAAAATGACTAACATCCAAAGACCTCCTGTAAATCCTCAAAACAATTCGGATGTGTTCAGGGGAGAAATTCATTTTTGGTATCGAAGAGCCGCTAAGAGCAGAATTGACATCTGCTAGACATTACAGTAATTTTGCTCTTAATTAGCTACTAAATGAGCTTGTACATCTGCTCTAACGTACTTTTTGATCAAAATGAGGCTAGTAAGCCAAAATTTCCCAGTGAACCTTAAATTTATTGTATGTTGAGTCTCTTGGAGATAGAGTTATGGAGTAATAACTCATACATAAATTTTTACACCTAGTAGAAAAAGTCTGAAGTGTAAACTCTCAAGCATGAAATGGAAAAAACAGCCGCATCAGCTTTTTGGCGATTTTGAATTGTCACTCTATTTACACTGCGGCTTACTAGATTAATTCGCGTTGGCGTTCTCTTGACAAGTATTAAGTTCAGGTTCCGGAAAGAGGTTTATAATAATTAACACATTAATGGGACTTAATCGGGCTGGAATCTAAAGTAATACATTTGAGTTACTACCAATATTGAATAGTCAGCAGTCAAAAAATCTGGCAATGTAAACATTTGACTGCAAATTATTACTTTGAAACTAGGTTCCAAAAAAACACCATTGTGCAAATTTCCACTAAGGATAGTGAAAGTGACTAGGACTAATTCAGATTTTCTTGCTGATTCTGATCCCGCGATCGCCGAATTAATTAACGAAGAACTCCAGCGTCAACGCGACCACCTGGAGTTAATCGCTAGTGAAAACTTTACCTCTGCGGCTGTCCTGGCTGCTCAAGGTTCAGTTTTAACTAACAAATATGCCGAAGGATTACCGGGTAAACGTTACTATGGCGGCTGTGAATTTGTCGATAAAATCGAGCAAATCGCCATTGACCGAGCTAAACAAATGTTTGGTGCGGCTCATGCTAACGTGCAACCTCATTCTGGCGCTCAAGCGAACTTTGCCGTTTTCCTGACCTTACTCGAACCAGGAGACAAAATCATGGGGATGGATTTGTCTCATGGTGGACACCTGACTCACGGTTCACCTGTCAATGTTTCTGGTAAATGGTTCCAAGTTAGCCATTACGGTGTAAGTAAAGCAACAGAACAACTTGACTACGACCAAATTCGAGAGCTGGCGCTAAGGGAGCGTCCCAAGCTGTTGATTTGTGGTTATTCTGCTTATCCTCGCATCATTGACTTTGCCAAATTCCGTAGCATTGCTGATGAAGTTGGTGCTTACTTACTCGCTGATATTGCTCACATCGCTGGTTTAGTAGCAACAGGCTTACATCCTGATCCCATTCCTTACTGTGATGTTGTAACTACAACCACGCACAAAACCCTGCGCGGCCCTAGAGGTGGATTAATTTTAACTAAAGATGCAGAACTGGGTAAAAAGCTTGATAAATCAGTTTTCCCAGGAACCCAAGGCGGGCCTTTAGAACATGTAATTGCAGGTAAAGCCGTGGCTTTTGGCGAAGTCTTAAAACCAGACTTTAAAACATATTCCGCACAGGTAATTGAAAATTCTCGTGCTTTAGCAACTCAACTGCAAAACCGGGGCTTAAAGTTAGTCTCAGATGGTACAGATAACCATTTGATGCTTGTAGATTTACGTTCAATTGGTTTGACAGGTAAACAAGCAGATCAACTAGTAAGTGGTGTAAATATTACTGCTAACAAAAATACTGTACCTTTTGATCCCCAATCACCCTTTGTCACCAGTGGTTTGAGATTAGGTTCTCCCGCTATGACGACAAGAGGATTGGGAGTTGCAGAGTTTACCGAAATTGGCAATATTATTGCCGATCGCCTCACAAATCCAGAATCAGAAACAGTCGCAGCTGATTGTAAACGCCGAGTAGCTGCACTGTGCGATCGCTTTCCCTTATACTCACACTTGCAAATTCCTGTACCAGCACTAGCATAAAGTCAAAAGTTAAAGGTAAAAAGGCAAAAGAATGATTGGTTTTTACTTTTGCCTTTTACCTTTTGACTTAAAAATCTTCTGCTGATAAAAGCCAAAAATGTAGTAGATATTAGGTAGAACCCTCCCTCGGCAGAGTTTTGTCTTAACCACTACTTAATTTAAAATACAGATGCCTGCTCAGATTTATCATCTGATTGCCTTTCTTGTGGCCGCCGTAGTCGTTCTCTGGACTACACCTGATGTTAAAAATATTGGTATAAAAAGTGGAACTGTAGATAAACCTGGTGGTCGAAAAGTTCATGAACGCCCAATGGTACGTCTGGGAGGAGTTTCTATCTTCGCAGGTACTTTCGCTTCTTTGCTAATTGTCTGGTGGTTAGGTGGATTTGGCAATTTGCCCCCTGACAAAGAATGGCAAATTTGGGGTGTCGCCATCGGAGGTCTGGGCTTTTTTCTCATTGGTTTAGCAGATGATTTATTAAATCTTTCTCCCTTGGGACGGCTACTATTACAAATTATCGTCGCCGCTGGTGCTTGGAAACTCGGTGTCAGTATAGACTTTATTACAATTCCCACAATTGGCATAGTTGAACTAAACTGGTTCAGTTTGCCGATTACAGTGATTTGGTTGGTGGGGATGGTCAACGCTATCAACTGGATTGATGGTTTAGATGGTTTAGCGGCTGGTGTGTCGGGAATTGCCGCTGTGGTCATGCTGTTGGTGTCTTTGTTTATGAATCAACCAGCCGCAGCCTTAATTGCAGCTGCCTTAGCTGGTGCAGCGCTGGGATTTCTCCGATATAACTTCAACCCCGCGCAAATCTTTATGGGAGATGGCGGGTCTTATTTTATGGGATTCACTTTAGCCGCTGTGGGCGTAATTGGTTTGGTGAAAATTCCCGCTTTCACAGCTGTAATTTTGCCTTATTTAATTTTGGCAGTCCCGATTTTGGATATGTCAGCAGTCATTTTGACCCGCATTCGTCGTGGTAAATTGCCTTGGGTGGCGGATAGGTGTCACTTACACCATCGATTGCTACAAGCTGGTTTGTCCCATCGCTGGACGGTTTTATTTATTTATACACTCACACTCTGGGTTGGCAGTTTGGCATTAGCTATAGCTGGTATCCCCAGTGGTATTGCTTATGCTTTTGGGACAACTTCATTATTAACTTACACTAGCTGGCGAGTTTGGAAACACTCTCAGCAAAAATAAAAAGTAACAAGGTAAAAGAAATACAGTAGTATAAATATCTTTCTTTTACCTTTTGCTTTAATTACATGAGTGCAGAAATTATTTGTGTTGGTACTGAATTGCTACTAGGAGATATCCTAAATAGTAATTCTCAATTTCTTGCCCAACAATTAGCGAAACTAGGGATTCCTCACTATTATCAAACAGTGGTTGGGGATAATCCCGAAAGATTAAAGCAAGTTATAGAAATAGCAATTTCTAGAGCGAATATTTTAATTTTTACTGGTGGTCTTGGCCCCACACCAGATGATCTTACTTGTGAAACCATTGCTGATTTTTTTGGCGCACCTTTAATAGAACGTCCAGAAATTATTGAAGATATTACTCAGAAATTTGCTCAACGCGATCGCGTTATGAGTCCTACCAACCGCAAGCAAGCTTTAATTCCTCAAGGTGCAGAAATTTTACCTAATCCTACAGGTACAGCACCAGGAATTATTTGGCAACCTCGCCCTGATATGACGATTTTTACATTCCCCGGTGTTCCCAGCGAAATGTATCGGATGTGGTACGAAACAGCAGTACCATTTCTGCAAAGCCAAGGCTGGGGAAAGGAAATTATTTACAGTCGGAGTTTAAGGTTTTGGGGGATTGGTGAATCTACTTTAGCTGAAAAAGTCTCTTCTTATTTCAACATACCCAACCCGACAGTTGCACCTTACGCGGGTAAAGGAGAGGTAAGACTACGAATTTCTGCCAAAGCAAATTCCGAAGTAGCCGCCGAGGAATTGATTGCACCAATTGAGAAGCAACTCAAAAAAATTGCTGGGTTAGATTGTTACGGTGCTGATGATGATACTTTAGCTTCGGTAGTTGGTGAATTGTTGCGTTCCGCCAAGGAAACTGTATCAGTAGCAGAATCTTGCACTGGTGGTGGATTGGGGCAAATGTTTACGGAAATTTCTGGTAGTTCTGATTATTTTTGGGGCGGAGTAATTTCTTATGACAACTCAGCAAAGATTCGACTATTAGGGGTGAACCCCAAAGATTTAGATAAATTTGGGGCTGTTAGTTCTGTAGTAGCTGAACAAATGGCGCTTGGGGTGAAAAGCTGCCTGGAAACTACTTGGGGACTGAGTATCACTGGGATTGCTGGCCCTGGTGGGGGAACAGAGACAAAGCCAGTAGGTTTAGTTTATATCGGTGTAGCAGGGCCAAATGGCGAAGTGAAAAGTTTTGAGTATCGCTTTGGCACAATTCGGGAACGCTGGTTTATTCGTCATTTGAGCGCCTGTACAGCCTTGGATTTGCTGCGTCGGCGGTTGTTGATGAGGTAGGGAAAGATGCGAAGCGATCGCACTACAAAAGCGATCGCTGTCTGAAAATATTGCAGATGCCAATCTTATACCAATTTGAAAAAAGAATGCGACAAATGGTAAAAATAGACAGAAGTAGCATTCAGGGTATGTGATGGTAGGGGTAACACAAATCGAGATAGAAGAAAGTGTCGAGGAACTAGAGAAGTTGCTCAAACATCAAAAACAGTCTCGGAGCAAAGAACGTATACAAGCCCTATATCTGATTAAAGGGCAAGAAATGAGTGTAAGTGAGATTGCTAAAATCTTGGGAAAACATCGAGCTACAGTACATCGATGGTTGGCAGATTATCGAGAAGGAGGAATTGAGGCGGTTGTTGAATTTGGAACGAGTTCAGGTCGAAAAAGAGCAATACCAGATTGGGCTGTATCGAGTTTGAAAAAACAACTCGAACAACCAGAAGGTGGGTTTCAACGGTACACACAAATACAACATTGGTTAGAAAAAACCTTGGGTGTGCAAGCTGAGTACGCAACTGTACATCATCTGGCACGTTACAGGCTCAAAGCCAAGCTGAAAGTCCCACGTCCGCGTAACCGAAAACAGGACGAAGAAAAACTAGAGTCTTTTAAAAAAAACTCGGTGATGACTTGCAATTAATTGCTCAATACAGTGCCATTATCTTGCCTCAGTACGAAAATATTCGTTATTTTGTACAAGATGAGAGTCGATTTGGACTCAAAACCATTGAAGGACGTAAAATTACTCTTCCCGGAGTTAAGCCTATTGGTGATTGGCAGTGGCAATTTAAAGCGTTCTGGCTATATGGAGCAGTTGAACCACTTACTGGGGAAAGTTTATTTTGGCAGTTTTCTCATGTTGATACCGAATGCTACCAACAATTTTTGAACGAGTTCGCTGCCTGTTATCCCAAATCACTTAACATTCTCCAAGTTGATAACGGCTTATTTCATCAAGCTAAACGTTTACAAATTCCAGAGAATATTGTTCTTTTGTTCCAGCCTGCTCATTCTCCTGAACTCAATCCCATAGAGCGCGTTTGGGAATATCTCAAGCAAGACTTGAAATGGGAGCTATTTGATAACAGGCGAGCATCTGCAAACCAAGGTTGCTCAACTCCTAGCTCTCCTCACTCCTCAAATTGCTGCTTCTTTGACTGGTTATGACTTCATCCTCAATGCCTTATCTGTCGCAAACATTTTTTGAATTGGTATTACATTTCTCATTTTTCCCAATTTAATTGATGGCTACCTGCATAACTTCTATGCTTTCAGCATTCAGCAATTTTTGATTAATCATTTTTAAAACTTTAGCCTCCTCTGGCGTAATTACTCCATCTAAATTAGCTATTTTTTGACATTGCGCTAAAAGAGGTATAGCAAAATCACTATTAATTTGCTCAAGGAGCGTTTCTAAAGATGGTGGCGATTTTATGTGAGATGCAATTCCATCTATGGACGCAGGGCTAAGATTAGCTGCTTGTAATTCTGGTAAAATATCTTCCCAAGATTTACCAGGATTGCCTGCTAAGACAATGTGAACCAAGATTTGATCCATAATTTGTTCTTGAGAAATGGCAGCTTCAAGATATTTTTCACTTTGTGCCTGAGCAGTTATTAGAGTAGCCTCAAAAGTTAGCGGATTTTGCTTTGCTTCATAAAACTGACAAGCTGCATAACCAAGTGCATAAATCATTACTGCATTAGAACTAGCAGCAATGACTGCTCCCGCCACTGGCAGATTTCTCAATAAACCCAAACCTGCTTTAATGGCTGTTTTTCCACCTAAACCTAAACCAAAAATTGCTACTGCTTCCCCTTTACGCTCTGAGTCTTTTAAATCCATACCATAGGCAGCAGCGATTTGATAAACTAACTCTACAGATAAGGCCGCAGTAGCAGCCCAATCAACTACAAACATTGCTGCTGCTTGTCCTGGCGCAAGGCTACTAACAAGACCACTTCCTCCTGCCATAACAGCTTTTTCTAACATGAGGTGATGGGAAATCTGGGCTGGTTTCTCATTAGGGCGTTCTTGTTGTAATTTTCTCACAGCAGCCTCGGCTTTAACTACATCAACCTGTTCAATTAAAGGATTCAGCCAATCGTAATTTAAAGATTTTATTGCTGCCTGTAATTGGGGATTATTCCCAACAATTACTATTGCTTGCCCTGCTATTTGGGTTGCTTGCAAAGCTGCGCCACCAATTGCCCCGCCAATACCTACAGCAGCACCCGCAACGACTTGCCCTGCTTGAACAGCAGCATTTCCCACTGCTCCAGCTGTTCCTGCTACGGCTCCAAAGAGCGACCCGAAAAAAGATGGTTGTGATACTGCTAATTCACTATTAGCTGTTGTTTGAGTAATTGCCGATGAAGTTTGAATATTTGCTTTAATTACTGATAAATCTAACTCAAATTCTTGTTGCCAATCGGGGAAATCTTCTCCTGTTTCTAGCCCATATATTTTGACTTTTTTAACTGATTCAATTACCAAATTTGTCAATTCTTTCTGAATTACTGGAACTAATAAATTTTGTTCTGGAACTTTGGCTGATTCCAACATTACTTGTAAGTAATCTTGTTTAATATTAGTTTTTGCTGTGATATTAGGTAAATTTAACCATTGCATTAATAATGTATTAATCGCATTGGTATCACCCTGTTTAGCCAGTTCCAAAATATTTAGCTGTGTCATAATTAGGTGGGAATACTGTACTTGGTTAAGTATTCCCATAAGCAAATTGTATGTAACATATATGACATCTGTCTATTAAATATCAGTCATTCCAAGTCAGCTTATCAGTACAATCAATCTGTAGAGACTTGCTGTATCGTTCACATTTTGTTACAAAAGTACAAAGAACTTCTAGAGACCCATAACCAAATGTTCGGCGGACTAACTGGTTTACAAGATCCTAAAGGCACTGACTGGGGTGAGCGAATGCTCAACACAGTTGCCAGCCAAACGATTCGCCATTTGTTTACACAAAGCGAGTCAGTAGAAGTCTTTGTACGCTGCTATCCCTCCAGCAAGTTGTTGCAAGGCAGCATTGATAGTTTCAAAATGAGTGGTCGCGGCTTAGTCATCCGCAGAGATTTTGCAGTAGAGGAGATGACTTTTGAAACGGATGCAGTAGCAATAGACTTTAGCGCGGTATTAAGTGGCAAATTGAGCCTCAAGCAACCTACCCAGGCGATCGCTCAAGTAGTATTATCCGAAGCAGGCATTAACCAAGCCTTCAAGGCAGAACTGGTTAAAAAGCGCCTAGTGAACCTTGATATACCTGCCTTAACAGAATTATCTGGTGGTAAGCCAGTTTCCTTTCCTGAAATTCAAGTAAAACTATTGCCAGAAAATCGCCTACAGATTTTCGCAAAAGCTGATTTAGATAAAGAGGAACTCGTACCAGTCAATATGACAGTCTCCATCGCTGTAGAACGGCGGCGGCGGATTTCTTTTAAGAACCCCCAAATAGACCTTGAGCAAGTACCAGAAGCGCAACAAGAAGCTTCCCAAACCCTGAGCATAGTACTAGCAGAGATTTTAGATAATATGGTCGATTTAGACCGTTTTGACCTTGATGGAGTCAAAATGCGACTCAACCGCTTAGAAACTGAAGGGCAAAAATTAATTTTCAGTGGATATGCGGAGATTGAGCGTATTCCTCGTAGCAGTGGGACTTAAGTATAAAATTTTCTAACTGACGTTTTATAGCAGACATTTATTGCAATTAAAGTCAGTCGAGCAAAACTTTTATTTACGTCTATGCGCGAGATAAAAAAATAGGCGTTGCATAAATGCGGGATGAAATCATAAAATTCTACTTTTCAAACTCTTGCTCTTTGCGTGAGACAAAAATCATCCCCTCAATCAACAACGCCAAAAAATATTTATAACTAATTTTTCCTCAGTTCCAAATTTTGCTGATGGCTGACTTCTAAAGGTAAGAATATAGTTAATACCTCGCCATATTGAGGACGTTGGCGGACAATTAGCTTACCGCCAATTGCTTGGAACAGGTGTTTAGTTGCATTTAAATTCAAACTAATCGTTCCTGTTTCTGGTTGAAACATTAACAATTGACCCAGAGCTTTACGAATGGGTGGTGTGACAAATGTCTCTGCTGCATCTGTGTCTTGACACTGAAGTTGCGGCGATAACTGTAGCTTGAGTTGATCCCCCGCCGGGATAACCTGCACTTGAATATGGCTACCAGCAGGCAAGCTGCGGGTAAAATTCTCCATCAAACCCGTGAGAACCCGATCTAACATTGTCGGATTACTGACAACTGTGGGAAGTTGTTGCGGTACTACAACTTCTAAGGTGAGGTTACGCCGAGTTGCTGCTTGTTGCCAACGAGGAATGCTCTGTTGCAGAACTTGATTGAGAGACATGGGTGTGAGATGAGTATTAGTAGCTTTCGTTGCAGCACAAGTTTCTAGTTCTGCTGCTTTGAATAGCAACTCCATCCGGTCAATTTGCTCAGTACACTCATGATCAATAATTTTTAAGCGATCGCTCACACCAGTAGGTAAGTCTCGTCGCTTGAGTAGTAAGCGAGTCATGGTGCGAATAGTTGTTAAAGGCGTGCGAACCTCATGAGCAAAAGCTTGGAGCAATTCTACATCGGGGACTGGATGTGGAGAATTAGGGATTGGGGGTTGGGGATGAGGTATACTTGTTGCCGTTTCCCAGTCTTTACTGACTTCTGGTTCTGGAAATTCCTGAAGTAACAACTGGCTAAACTGCATAGCAATGCGATAATCTGGCGCTACAGGCAAATACTGCTGAACTAAAGCATCGAGTTCCGCGCAAAAATCGGGATTAGTCAGCATTACCCGCGCTCCTATGGCTCGCCATGCTTGCTGAACTATCTCTGGTTCAAAGGAAAATGAAAATACTTTGTTGCCATTCTTACGTTCTGCTAAAACCAGCACTAATCTGAACTTATCTGTAAATACTAAGCAAAATTGCTCTGCTACTAGAGGATCAGCAGGGAGTAAGGGAAGGACTGCTTCTTGAAGGGAATGTTCTTCAACAACTGTCGCTGTTGTGGGCATTTGAAACGGCATTAAAGCCAAGGGGTTAAATGGCTTGGCGGTGAAAGTAACCGTCTGTAAGTTTTGAGTTAATGCTGGTTGACTAAATAAGGGTGCTGGTGCAGCTAAGACTAATGCTGGTGCAGCCGTAGGAGAGTTGATTGCTAATGTGTCGATTAATAAATGTTCTGTGGCTGCTAAACTCATGCGCCACTGTCGCTCTGCCTTGGCTGGTGAACATTCAGCTATAGTTGATTGACTTTCGGCTAAAACTTCACTCAAACTTGGCAAGATCCATTCGTACACAGGTTTTCACCCCTTGTTGCAGAGCGATTAATAAAGTAAAAAAGTAATATTGCACTACTACTTTAGAGGTTATAGTTATTTTTGTACGAGCAACAGTAGTATAACCGAACAAGATAAGGGCAATTTCCCCGTCATCTGGGAAAATTTCACAGTTGATAGTTAAATGTAGGCGATCGCACCTTATAGAAATTACTCAAGCAAAAGTTAGTTGTATCACTTCATTTGAATCCTAAATCTTGGATATCAATCACATTGCGATCGCGGTTTAGCAGCAGAAGATATTGGTATATGAATATGGGGAATCAGGGTGTTGGTATTCAAAACCCTTATTTCCACTATCAAAAACTAATCTTTTGGCGTAAGTTATGACTGATTGGCTGAATTTTTCAATCTCGCATACTGTGGTTTACAAGGGCTTCCCCAACAAACCTGTCCAGAAGGCATATTGGCAAATACAGTACTTCGAGCGCCAATAACAGCATTTGCACCAATTTCAACGCCGGGGCCAACAAAGCAATCTGTTGTTACCCATACCCCATTATGAATAGTAATTGGCGCTGTTTTTAACCTAAAAGTCGGGTCTTGGATGTCGTGGCTACCAGTACACAAGTAAGTTTTTTGGGAAATTACACAATGTTCACCAATGTTAATCTCATCCAAGCTGTATAGAACTACATCATCACCAATCCAACTGTAGTCACCGATGGTAATTTTCCAAGGATAAGTGCAGCGAACAGTAGGTCTAATCAACACACCTTGACCAATACGCGCACCGAAAAGTCTGAGTAAGGAACAACGCAGACTATTCAAAGGATGGGGCGTTAAGGGAAAAGCGATCGCCTGGACAAACCACCATAACAAAACATACCAGCCTGGACGACCACGGTCAAACCCGGATTGGTCATATTTGCGTAAGTCTACGAAAGATTGGTCATTAGTCATTTGTCAATAATCAATAAAGAATAGGGACTGGGTAGCAACATTTCACAATACCCAGCCCCTAGTATTTAATATCTGTAAATAAAGTACCCATGATCAATTGCTCTCAAGCTCACTATATGGGTTTCTTTATTTCAGACCGCGTACTTCATACTATTTGTACTAAACTGCTGTTTGTTCAATTTTTTGGGGTAGAGGTGGTGGTGTGGGTTTCGCTGTATTTGCTGTATTTAATTTACCGCCACAGTTGCGTAACTCATAAAGTTTCACGCCAATTTGATATTCATATTGACTCAAAAGCCGCCCATAGATATATCCGGCTTTGCCATCTAAGAAACCACGCTGAATAATGTAGAACAAAATAAAGCGCAAAACTGGCTTAAAAGGTAAATGTACCCAGACTCTTTTCAAAAAGCGCTTACGTTGAACCGCATCGCCGAATAAGTCAGCGCCAATTGTGCCTTGTTCATCTTGACCACTGAGAAGATTGTAATAAACACGGGCTTCCCAATTGGAGTAGCGATTGTGTCTTTCTAGCCAGTGGAACAAATCGCGGAAGTCCTCATGGAGCATATCATTTTTCAGATAGCCCACTTTACCTTGCAAGATAACGTGTTCGTGAACTTCATTATCCCCTGTGTTAGGGATATCTTCAGTATTGAGGTTTTCGTAACGACCAATTTTGTGCTTAAACAGGCGCAAATTCCAATCGGGATATTTACCACCATGACGAATCCATTTCCCTAAGAAAAATACCCGACGGTTGAGATAGTAACCGTTAAATTCTGCATTTTGAATTGCTTGAGCAATTTCATCCCATAATTCAGGAGTAATCCGTTCATCACAATCGACAATTAGTACCCATTCATTACGGAAAGGTAAGTTATCTAGAGACCAATTTTTCTTTTTTGGCCAGCGTCCATTAAAGTGAAACTGTACAACATTTGCACCATAGTTGTTAGCAATTTCAATGCTTTTATCAGTACTTTGAGAATCTACAATAAAGATTTCATCTGCTCTTTGCAGGCTAGTCAAACAAGCTGGCAAATTAGCTTCTTCATTTTTGGCAGGAATTAATACCGAGACTGGAATTTTAGACGACATATATGTATGTTGTTATTTGTTATTTTTTATGGGATGTAGAAAGCAGACCCTGAATAGCAGCATTTAAATAACCTATTTGACAATATGTATACACAAGTCTATCGAAGCGTTCTGCTGGGTCATAAAAATACTGTAATGACTTATATAAACCTCGGATCAAGCGCTCACCACCGCGCAGTAACTGACCGATACCTGTTTTGCCTGCAAGTTGTTCTCGGTAGCACTCACTAATTCCTTGCCACCAGCCGCGGTTTAAAAACCAAGCGCGATTCAGGCGTTCGGGTGCAACGTTATGAGCAACTAAAGCTTCGGGAAGATAGGCAACTTGCCAGCCATTTTGAAGTGCAAATTCTGTCATTTGCAGTTCTTCATTAGATAACAAGTTTTTTCCCACTCGACCGAGATGGGGATCAAAACCACCAATTTCTGCAAGGAAGCTACGTCGGATCGAATAATTCAAGCCTCTGGGGGTTAAACCAGGCTGCTCGATATAAACTATTTTTTCACCTAGGTCGTAAGCTCCCAAATTGCCTGCTAACCCAGAAGATAGCCATTTTGGTGGTTGGATACTTGGTGGCCATAAAAGCGTGACTTTGCCACCTGCGATCGCTAGTTTTGGGTTGCTTTGATATGCAGAGTACAATACTTGCAACCAGCAGTTGCTGGCTACGGCATCATCATCTAAATAAGCGAGAATTTCTGCACTAGCTGCTTTAGCACCAGTATTACGGGCAACAGATAACCCGGTGGTGGGTTCAAAGATATACTTTAAACGGGGATTGCAGGCTCTTTGTTCTACAACTTCACGGGTGCGATCGCTGGAATTATTATCTACCACTATCACCTCAAAGTCAGCGGCAAAATCCTGTGCCAACAGGCTATCAATCGCCGCACCTAAATAGGTATCTCGATTGTGAGTACAGATAATGGCAGAAAGTTGGATGTCTGGCATAGGATTAAATTTAAGTTTTTACCCTTGGATTTTAGATTACAGTCTTCCATCCAAAGGTCGCCTGCTCTGTGCTAATCTATAACAAAAAATTCCCACCCACCAACCGCGTTTATTCGGAAATCGTCTTTAATTCTTCAAACTTGTTGAATATGGCTGTGTAAAACTACGAGAGTTTCTGCTAATTGACTCAGGCGTGTTTCTAGATGTTGTTTGCGGGCTAACAGCTGGCGTAATTTTTGATGACGAGCGATCGCCATACTCACTGTTGGTACCTGATCTGGTGGACATGGCCGTGACCAAACTTTACCTGAACCATCTAAGCCACACAGACGATATCCTGTCCGCGCAAATTGATAAGCGTCTTTACCCCCAGTTGTGCAAAGTTCTTCTACATAATTCATCAGCTGGTCAACTTCTGCGTGGCGCAGTGTAGCAGTTCCTGGTTGTTCTGGTTCTTTAGGATTGGATTCTAACCAACCATTGACGATTGGCCCTTCTAAGTAAAGGTCTTGGATTTGTTGCAAAATAGTTTGGAGTTCTTGCTGCCAACCAGCCACATGAATTTGAATTTCTTGCAACAAATTCATTGCTAAGGCTGGATTTGCTCCGTGACGATGGTTGCTAAAGCTAGGAGTTTTAAACTTGGGTAGGCTAGGTGTTTTACCACCAGTCTCTTGTGCGGTAAATGTGTCTACAGAATGATGTTCGGAAAATAAATGCTGTTCAAAATTGCTCTCATTTTGAGAGTGCATCTCTACGTTGTCTGTTGGTTCTGGTGTGATGTTCTCATCATCTGATATATCTATATCTGGGGTAGCGGCTTTGGCAGAAACACTAATTCTAAAAGATACTGGATGCTTTGGCGAATCAGGCGCTTCGACAGTTGCATTGTCTCGATTGCCTAGATCGTGTAGAGTTGCCTCAATACGTTTTAGCCCTGTTTTCATAAAAATATCCTCTATGTTTGCTGCCCTCTGTGGTGTTTTAGTATCCACAAAGGTGTGTTGGGAGTTTTTGCTTTTGCCAATTTTGACACAAATTAATGCTGGTGCTAATTTTATCTTTTAAAAGATATTTGTAACAAACAAACTCAAAATCATCGTTTCAAGGTATTAGGAAATATTCAGTGGGTAAAGTTATTTTAATTACAGGTGCTGCTCGGTCGGGAAAAAGTGAGTGGGCAGAATACTTAGCAACGCAGTCAGGTAAACAAGTTATTTATGTCGCTACCGCCACTGAAAATCCTGCTGATGTAGAGTGGCAAAAACGCATTCAGGCACATCAACAACGCCGTCCCCAAAATTGGACAATCTTGGCAGTACCGATAGAACTATCAGCTACTTTAGCTGATGCTAAACCTCGTAGTTGTTTGTTAGTTGATTCTTTAGGAACTTGGGTGACAAATCTTTTAGACCAAGATGAAATTAGTTGGCAAAAGACAATTGCCGAGTTTTTAGACACAGTACAACTAGTAGCTGCCGATATGCTGTTTGTGGCGGAAGAAGTGGGTTGGGGTGTGGTTCCAGCTTATCCCATTGGCAGACTATTCCGCGATCGCCTGGGTTCTTTAGTACGTCAATTAGGTGCTATTTGTGACACTGTCTATCTGGTGACTGGTGGTCATGTGTTGAATCTAAGTGTCCTGGGTACACCACTACCAAAAGCAATAGATGAGGAATTGTAACGGATAAATTTAAGAAAAATTAAGAGAACTTGATGATTATTTGGTCTGCCTATAAATAATCATATTTTTAATAGAAAATTAATAACATACACAAAGCAAGTCTCCTCATACCGAATGTACAATCATGGTATGGCAAACACAGAAGATGTAAGAAAGTATCTCGCCTACTGGTTTCAGTTGGGTAAGAGAGTCGTAATCGGTCATGAGGCAACAAGCTTGTTGCCTCAGCCTGTATACAGAAGCGATCGCTATAGCCAGGAATTTGAAGAGTGTTGGCAGAAAACTATATCGTCAGAATCGGGCGATTGTTATCTAGAAGGCACTCACGAAACCATCGCAGAATTACTAACATCTGCATGGGAAATTCTGCCTTGTAGCCGTTGCAATATGCCTGTACCGATGAGAAATGTGGGAATGCCGGCAGAAAGTTGTCCATGCAATGATTTACCAGGTTGGCCGAATACTGATTTACCAGCACCACGTTCTGCTATTGATAACCAAGATAGACTAATAGGAATACGCGATCGCCTTTTAGAAAATCTTTCCACAAAAACTAAATAAACTATGTTACACAATTAATTTCCCAAAGCTTGTAACCGTGGTTGATCAGCAAAACTGCGGTATTTTTATACCAGCTTTTATGAAAAATTAAAAACCTTATACTTTAAATGTGCAATCTTGAAAGCAAAATTTTTTTGATAAACCATGTCACCATATAGAATAAAGCACCAAAATCAGCAATAGGGAAACGAAAAAACGCTGTGCAGATAACATTTTTAGGGACAAGTTCCGGTGTACCTACGCGATCGCGTAATGTTTCTAGTGTCGCCCTAAGATTACCCCAAAGGGCGGAACTCTGGTTATTCGATTGTGGTGAAGGTACTCAGCATCAAATTTTGCGGAGTGACCTAAAAATCAGCCAGCTTTCCCGAATTTTTATTACCCATCTGCATGGCGACCACATTTTTGGCTTGATGGGTCTATTGGCTAGTTGTGGTTTAGCTGGCAATGTTGACAGAATTGATCTTTATGGGCCACCTGGATTAAATGAATATATCCAATCGGCATCACGCTACTCTCATACACACTTTTCCTATCCGATTAAAGTTCATGCTGTCCGTCCGGGAGTAATTTACGAAGATCAGGAATTTACTGTCACCTGTGGAGAATTACACCATCGAATTACTGCATTTGGTTATCGGGTAGCCGAAAAAGACCGTTCAGGACGGTTTGATATCGAAAAAGCCAAAGCACTGCAAATTCCTCCTGGCCGGATTTACGGTCAACTCAAACGTGGTGAAACTGTCACCTTGGACGATGGAAGAGTGATTAACGGTACTGAACTTTGCGGCCCCACGGAAATTGGCCGCAAAATTGCGTATTGTACAGATACAGTTTATACAGAAGGTGCGGTAGATTTAGCCCAAGACGTGGATGTATTAATTCACGAAGCTACCTTTGCCCATGCAGACGCAGAGATGGCTTTTCAGAGATTGCATTCGACAACCACAATGGCAGCACAAACAGCTTTAGCGGCTGGTTCTCGGCGGTTAATTATGACTCATTTTAGCCCTCGCTACGCTCCTGGCAACCCCATAGAACTGAAAGATTTGCTTCAGGAAGCACGGGCAATTTTTCCTAAGACAGATATGGCTTATGATTTTATGACTTATGATGTGCCACGACGACGGGAAGTGGAGTTGAAACAAGTGTCTGTAAGTTAAGACAGCATTACCATTTCCAGCACGTAGTAATGCGATCGCCCCAAGTCAAGCGATAATTACAATGCGCTAAAAGTAAGCAAATTCAGCCCTGCATTTCTTACTAATACTTGTCATTGACCAGATCAATCAATGGTTTTGAAAGCCAGTATGGTGCATCTCTATTGCGAGGTAAAGGCTGTGGTTCCTAGCGTCACCTTCGCTATAAAAATAGCTCACTCACTTATTCAGTTTAATATAAATGACTCTGCTGCACCACTTTTTGATACATTCAAAATCAGCATATAAAGTTTTTACAAAAATGAAGAATAAAGATTTATCATTTCAAGCTTTGCGCGGGTTAGCAATTACAGCAGTTGTTGCAATTCATGCGTCTGGTATTAATAATGAGACTGAGTTAAATTATGGTTTATCTATGATTTTTAGGCAGTTGGTTAATTTTGCCGTCCCCGTGTTTATTTTCATTTCTGGTTATTTTACACCTAGTTATGAGTTTACGAAACTATCAGATTATTTAGTTTTTTATAGAAAAAGACTTAGCAGGATACTGTTTCCTTATTTATTATGGTGTATTTTAATAATTTTGTTTTATAAGCATAATTATCAATGGAATTGGAGCAAAATTTTTACAGATGTGATAACAGGGCAGATTTTAGGCCCTTATTACTTCATAATTGTTCTTGTTCAGTTAATTTTGCTGATGCCTTTAATGGCTACGTCTACAAAAAGCATAGTGAAAAACTTTTTATGGTTATCACTGTCTCCTTTATCGTTGCTTGGGTTGTACTTTTCTCGCTTGTATCTTAATTATGATGTTCAGTTTCCTTGGTATGCGCTTCCTTTTACTGTATGGGTTAGTTTTTACTATTTAGGCATTCTAGCAACTCAAAGTAAACTAACTATTAAAAATAGAAATATTAGAAAAATTATTTTACTGTATATAGCTTCTATATTTTTAGCTATACTTGAAGCGTTTTTCCTTTGGAAGGTTTACAACCTAACTAGTTTTGCAGATTCACAAATTAAGATATCATCCTTTTTATCATCAGTTTTATTAATATTAATATTCCTGGGAGTGCGAAAGTCAATTGAGAATTGGTCAAGATTTTTAATTATTCTTGGTGAATTTTCTTTTGGTATCTATTTATTTCATATCCCAGTACTCGATTTGATGAGTAGAATAACTAGCAAGTTTGGCTTTCAAAATTTTTGGATAGCACAATTATTGATAAATTCTTGCGGAGTACTAGCTTTATGCTGTCTTATAATTGCTATGGTAAGAAAAGTTACAGGTGTTCAGTTTTCGCAGAAATATTTAGGAATGTAGAAGGTAACCACCTACCTAAAGCGAAGCCTGCTGCTCTTTGTTTTTGTCATTTTTATTAAACCACGACTTTGCAAGGAAGTTATGTCGCAATGGCTACTATAAAGTCTGTATGTAAAAAATTAACAGACTTTATAAAATTACGTTCCTTGATGGATTTTCTTACTTAAAAAATTGTCAAAATAAATTAATCAACCACCAGAGGTACGAACATAAATTTCTTGGCCTTGGGAATTGTAGATGACAATGGGTAAATTAGCATTCTCACTAATAACTGAGAGAGCTTCTTGTAAGATTTGCCAGTGACTATTTGTATTAGTTGTGGAGTCTGGATTTTCAGGATTAGCTGGTGACAACTCGCCTTGAATAGCTTGTTCATATTCAGGTGTAGTTCTGACAATAATTCCGGTGTAATTTAAAGTAAAAGTGCAGATGCGAATTTCCGCATTACAAGTTTTATTTAAATCTACACGGGTTTGTTGCCAAGTATTCATCAGTTCGACTTTGGCTTGTGCTTGCTTGAGTCCTTCAGAATAAGGTGCAATCAAACTTTGAGCTTGGGTGTAGTATAAGCTATCTTGAGAAATATTTTGAGCGGTTTGTACAGCCTGTTGCCAGTATGCGGCGGCAGCTTGCCATTGGTTGAGTTTTTCGTAATCTTTGGCTTGTTTTGCAATGCTAAGTGCTTGTAAGTAGCTTTTCGCGGCCAATTGTTCTAGGGTAGCGCGATCGCGCGCCCTCGCAAATTGTGGTTTATATTCTATTAACAGCTTTTGTGCTTGGGGATAAGCTGGACTATTCTGGGGAATGACACTTAAAGCGTTCACCGCAACTTGCCAAGTAGACTGTACCTTCTGCCATTCTCTTAAAGATTTAGCCGAAGTTTGCCACTTTATCGCTACACTAGCAACCCCTTTCGCGGCTGTCAGTTTTTTCAGCCATTGTTCTTGAGCAACTAACTGTTTATTAACAGCTTGTAAGTTAATTCGATACTTCAGTAATTTAGGCTGAATGAAATTATACAGTTCGCTATTAGGATTGACCGTCTCTAACGGGACTATCGCTTGCCGCCAGAGGTGTTGTCTAGCTTCTAATTCCTCTAAACTATTGGTGGCTGTTTGGGTTTTTTGTTCAGCTGCATCACCTGTTTGCAAAGCTGTCACTACTTGATTAATTTTGTCTGACTGTTCGGCTAGGGTGATTTTGAGTTCCTCGGCTTGTTGATGGCGGGGAGACCATTGAGGTATAACATTCAACGCAGCGCTAGCCGCCTCTAGTTTCTGTTTAACTCTAACTAATTCATTTTCTGACTTCGCACGATACATCAGCTGGCGAGATTCTGTTTTGAGTTGCGTCGCAGTTTCTAACTCTTTGCACTCAGATATTACACAAGGCTGAGTTAATAAATAACCACCAACTCCGAAAACAACAATCACCATTAAACCTACACCCAGCAACACAGGTGAGAATACTAACAAAGGTTTGCGGCGGCGCATTGTGCTTAAATCTGGTGCATCCCCTAGGGGATCATAAAGTGTTTCCGCTTCTGCCTCTTCTAAAGTTTCTGCAATAAATGCAGAATTGATATTGTTAGCCTCAGAAAATGAGCCACTAGCTGGAAATGAGCCAGAATCAGAAAAGTCTTGTGTATTGCCATTTTCCCAGATCCCTAAGTCTTCTTCTCTTTGCTTAACAGTAATTCCCCGCTTGGCGTAAGGAAGTTTTTCACTGGTCACTCTGAGAAAGCATTGTATCCGTTGTTCCCTGTAGGTGGGTAGGGACTGGAGTGCATCCTCAAGCACTGCAAATACTTGTTCGATGTCAACCTTCACACCAGGTGGATGTTGCATCAGAATCATCAACTCGTCTTTGTTAACCGCACACCTAATTTGGAAGACTTTACCCGATGGAACTTGTGCCAGAAGTTGTTCTTGCAAAGTTCTCGCTAACAGCTGTAAATCTTCCTGCTGGACTGCTACTTTCATAGAGCGTTCCCGCTGATTATCTATAATTGTTTTTTTATCTTTGAGCGAAATAAAAGAATCACTTGAGTTTGTTGAATCCAGATGCACAATTTAACCAACCATAAACAAAAATAAAATAAACCAACTTTCTAACATAGATTTTGACTGTTCTGGCGAAATCTAATATCAGTGATTATTCGTATTTTTACGATGAGACTTTTTTACCTGCGCGAATTTACTAATTCAGCATTAATTTAACAATTATAATTAATGAGTCGAGAATTTATACTTGCTACTAATTTTAGAGTGCTAAATTTGCAATTGAATACAGTCTTTCACCATGTGTTGATACCCTGATAGTAAAGAATTTATGCTTAATTCTGAATTCAGACTCATAAATTATTTTGAAATCAGAAGTAATTACAAATCAAAAATTGGGAATAATAAAATTTTTACCTTCAAACATAGTTTTTTGTCACGAGGAAACACTGTGTGCTTAATGTTTAACACACTCTGAATTTATTTGTTAACAGCCTCAAGTATAAGAAATCGGTAATAGCGATCGCACTATTAGTTGAGTCGGTTGATAAGTCAAGTCTGAATGTTGTATTAGTTACAAAAATCTTTCAACTGAGAGAAAAAATACTAAGCTAGGGTTTTTGACACAACGGCTAATTTTGTTATATGCTGTCAATTTCACTGAGAATATTGGACAATATATAACTTTAGTTCTATGGGTTGATGGTGGAAATTCATTTGCGGCATTTGCTGAATTCGATAGAATTGATCCATCAAAAATTAATGTATACAGATGAACTAGACTTAATTCTGCAATTATGCTGCTGTAAAAAATCAACAACAGCACCACAAAAATACTTCTAGTAGTAGTAAAACAAGGTGCATAACGATGGATTTATTAGAATATCAAGTTAAAGAATGGTTTGGGAACATAGGTATTCCTGTCTTGCCATCTCAAAGGATAGATCATCCTACAGATCTCAAACGCTTAAAAATTCATTATCCCATTGTCCTCAAATCCCAAGTATACGCAGGCGAAAGAATTCACGCTGGTGGAGTCAGAATTGTTGAAACAACTATTGATGCGATCGCCGCAGCCCAAACTATTTTTAATTTGCCAATTTGGGGTCAATTACCAGAAGTTTTATTGGCAGAGACTAGATATGATAGCAAACAAGAATTTTATTTGGCAGTAGTTTTAGATACAGCTGTTTGCCGACCAGTACTTTTAGGTTGTAAAGAAGCAGATATCGATTGGGAATCAGCAGGAGAGAAATTACAGTATGTGGTGGTGGAACAAGAATTTTCGCCTTTTTATGCGCGACGACTAGCTTTGAAAATGGGTCTGCAAGGTGCGCTGATGCAGTCTGTCAGCAACGTTGTGGAAAAGATGTATGAGTTATTTATCCAAAAAGATTTAGACTTAGTAGAAATTAATCCTTTAGCAGTGAATGCAGCGAATGAGGTGATGGCCTTAAATGGCAAAGTCAGCATTAACGAACGGGCTATTGGTCGTCATCCAGAACTGGCTGAATTAGCCACAAAAATTAGCAACCGTTACAGCAGCAACAAACATAACCCTAGGTTGAAAGATGGGAATGCTGGAGACACCCAAGGCAAAATCGGGATTTTGGGTAATGGTGCAGGTTCGATTATGGCTACCTTTGATTTAGTCGTTAGTCTTGGGGGTAAGCCCAGTCATCCGTTGAATCTACGACATGGTTTATTAACTGATATTTTGCCCACAAGTTTTGGCGATCGCCTAGCTAAAGGACTGAATCTCCTCGCTGCTGACAAAAGCATTCAAGTTATTCTGATTAACCTCCTTGGTAGTATTCCCCAAGCCGAAGCTACCGCACAAGTAATTGCCAAATTTATTCAAGATCATAGTGAACCTGAACGTACTCATAGCAGCCGCAGTCGTCAGGAGTTATCTCTTCCTTGCTTAGTTGTGCGCTTGGCTGGTTCGGAATTGAATGTAGCCAAAGATTTATTAGCCACCTTAGAAAATCAAGGTGAAATTGTCTTGGTAGAAGATTTAGATGAAGCAGTAGCGCAAGCTATTCGTCTGGCTAAACCAGCTACTTATCAATCTGTCAAGGTTAAACGTTAAGACTGATTAAATTTCAAACTTCACACTTTTTATGAACTTAACGCCAGAGAGTAAAGTTATTATCCAAGGCTTCAGTGAATTTATCTCAGCAACTAATATTGGGCAAATGAAAGCTTATGGGACAAATTTGGTTGCTGGTGTTAATCCTGGTTTTGGTGGACAAACACAATACGATTTGCCAGTATTTGATTTAGTTGAGGAAGTTGTTTCACAGTTTGGCATAATTGACACAACAATAATCTGTGTTCACCCTTACCAGTTATTAGATGCGGCGTTAGAAGCGATCGCCTCTAACATCCGCCAAATTATCATTATCACAGCAGGAATGCCGCCATTAGATATGGTGCAATTACTCCGCAAAGCCGAAGCCTGTGAAACCTTGATAGTGGGGCCAAACAGTCCGGGGATCATCGTTCCCGGAAAAATTCTTTTAGGAACTCAGCCCAGCGAATTTTATACTCCTGGCCCTGTGGGAATTGTCAGCCGCAGCAGCACTTTAACCTACGAAGTCGCTAGGGAATTAACCAAAGCTGGTTTAGGACAATCAATTAGTGTCAGCATTGGTAGTGATGCAATTGTCGGTTCATCGTTTTTGCAATGGCTGCAAATTCTTGATGAAGATGAAAATACAGAAGCGATTGTGTTAGTTGGTCAACCCGGTGGTGGTAGCGAAGAAGCCGCAGCGCGATATATTACGGAAGCGATCGATAAACCAGTCATTGCCTATATTGCAGGTAGACAAGTACCACCAGTCAAAAATTGGCAACAAACTGGCACTTTAGCCGCAGTTATTGGCCGTGATCCTACTTTTGGTACAGCCCAAAGTAAATTAACAGCATTCAAAGAAGCAGAAGTTCCTGTGGCTGACCGTCCTTCCCTAATTCCTGAGTTGGTCAGGAATGAGTTGAAAGTCCTTTCTGTTGAATTACAGAATTAGTTTTCATTCTCACGGGAAGAAATTAGTCTGATAGCAAAGGGCTGAGTGCTGAGGATAAATCCTTTATTTTCCAGGCTTTGAGCAATCAACATTGACTACAGTCCTGAGATAATTGTCCTGACTGAATGTCGACTCAGCGTCGACTGTACGCCTCTCTACCGCTAACAGCACTAGGCGAGAAGCTTGTGATTAATTAGTCACTTCAACACTCTCATTCAATCTGCGAATGAGGCGTGATAACTCACGAATGATATTTACGGCAATTTCGGGAGTTTCTTCAATTGCGTCATAAAGTTGTTCTTGTGTTAGTTCTAAACATTCACAAGGTTCGATGGTGGTGGCGGTAGCAGAACGAGGCTGTGTATCAAATACTGCCATTTCGCCAAAGTATTTACCCTGTTCTACTTCTGCCAAGAATTTATTACCAATGTGGACTTTAACTCTACCTGATACCACAATGTAAAGAGATCGCCCTTCTTCACCCTGTCTAAAAATTGTGTAATTTGCTGGAAATGACAACTCGTGCATAACTGAAGTCAGCCGCACAATAAAATCATCCCGCAATTCCTTAAAAATCGGGACTCGGCGCACAAATAACAATCGGTCAACACTACTGAGCATAATTAAGAGTTAAGACACACCCAGGAAGAATATCGGGCAATTTTGAGATTTTTGAATATGCGATCGCCATACTAACCGATAAAAATCACAACTCAGTACCGAGTTTAATTAATTTGATCATCACATTTTTTTACCAAGTTCTCCAAAACCACAACTACATCCATTAAACAATGAAGCTGGTAGCTGCTGTAGCTAAATCTATCACGACCAAAGGATGAATTGGGTATTCTGTAGTAGATTCCGCTAACATTGCTACCACTAAGCCTAGTCCGAATTTTGACTGCTAGGCGCAATATCTTTGTTAAATATTTATACTTAGATAGCTAGGGAGATTCTGTCAAAAACGTAGTCGAAACTCAGTAACCAGGGGAGAGAAATAAAATTGCTCCACGATTATTTAAGCTTGCAGACGAGTAATTACACAGTGAATCACTGTAATTTCATGAATAATGCGCTCTAGTTCTGTAGATAGCGGAGTTTGTTCACGTACTGCTTGTAATGTGGGAGTTAAAATCTGAGATTGTGTGGCAATTTCTGATAAACGAGCAGCATGTAACTGTGTAATTTGATTGTGAATCAATTCGAGATAATTATCTATATATGGTAATGGTTGGGGTGGCATTCCTTGTTGTAGACTATCTGCTAAGTTTTCCAAAACTTGCACAATGCTATCTGTAAGTTGCTGGAGTTCAGTAAATTGATATTCGCCGCTAAATTCTCGCAGATGTTCTGCAAGAGTTGTCACCGAACTGAACAAGCCACGAATGTAGACTATCAAAGTCATTACAGGTTCGATTTCTCCCTGAATATGACGAGGTTCGCTGAATAATCGTTGAGCCGCATCTGTCGCATTGGCATTCTCTAGAGCAGCTTGATGACGTAGGTTATTGATACCAGCAAACACATTTTGCTCTGGATGAAGATAGTTAGCAATAACTTGCTGAAAGTAGGCAAGATTGGCGCGAATTGTCTTTTCTAATTGTGCCGGAAGTTGCGATCGTTCCCAACTGGGAAATAGTAAATAGCTGCCAAATAAGGCTAAAACACCTCCAAATAGGCTATCAACAATCCGCAATACTCCTACCTGCCAGCCATCTGCACTCATCAAGTTAAGGAGTAAGATAATGGCGGGAGTGAGCAATAGGGTAAATATGCTGTAGCTTAAAGGTCGCACTGACATAGCAATAAACACCAACAGCAGTAAACAAAATGCGATCGCACTTTGATTCTTGACTAATAAAATCAGCACAATCCCCATAATTCCCCCCAAAATCGTCCCGATGACTCTTTGGACTGTGGTTTCAGATGTGCCACCAAAGTTGGGTTTGAGGGCGACTAAGGCTGTTAAAGTAATCCAGTAACCTCTAGGTAGTTGCAATATTGCGGCGATCAATTCTGCAAATGTTGTAATTATTGCTAGGCGTAGCGCATGGCGAAAGCTGACGGAATCAAAAGTAAAGTTATTTCGCAATGTATCAAGAATTGCCGCAGGCTGTGACTGAGGTAGAGGGGAAATTTCTGCTTGAGAAATATGACGCTGTTTTCCTTGACTTAAATCTGTAATAATCTCTGCATCAGTATGAATTTGTTGTGCCAGATTGATCAAACTGCTAGTAATCTTCCGCAGTTGAACTAAATCATTATAGTTATCTGTTTGAAAGTTGGTTGTTTTGATGACATGAAAACGCAGAACTCGCCATTGGTGTTGTAATGCCTCAATTGTGCGATCTAAATCTCCTAAATGAACTGAGGTTTTCTTTGTGGCAATGGCTTTTGATAACATTTTTAGAGCAATTGCCAATTGTTCTATAACTTGTTGAATCTCTCTTTGTAACTGAGAAAATAATTGATGTGCTGATGCGATCGCTAATAATTCATTCAGTGCCACAACAGAATTGACAATTTGATTAGCATCCTCAATTAAAACTAATAAATTATTTCCCTGCTGGTTCGCACCTTTCTGCACAGTCCATCTGGCTGTCCACACACTACGGGCTGATGTTAAATTTTGAATTACCGTATCTTGAGCTTGTAAAAATTGTTCTGTCCACTCCTGGCTATTCTGGTAATTGAATACTCTCTCCCTGGCTAAATCGATAAATTTACTCAACGAGAGATAACAGTTAGCCACAGTTTGCATTACAGGGTCATAAGGTTGCACCGCCCAAAGGCCTAATGACAGCAAAATTGTCCATGTTCCCCCAGCTATACATAACCCACAGTGTAGAATCAGGGTCGGAAAATTGGTAAATGTCGCAAATCTAGCCAGGGCAATCACAAACATAATGGAAGTAACCAAGCTGATAGATGAGGCTACATTGCCATACAGACCTGCTAAACCTGCAATAAATATCACCACAAATGTCGTTGGGATAGCTAACCAAGGCTGACCACTAACTACGCTGGCTATTAAAAATACCGTCGTTACAGTAATGGTAGTTGCAATCATCGCCTTTAATTGCTGGCGATAAGTACCATCAACATTTACCATCCCCACAAACCAAGCAGCCATAGTCGCTATCGCACTTGCAGCCGCATTACCAGTGATCATGCCAAAACCAATGGGAACACCCAAAATTAACAGGCTACGAAAACCTATGAGAATAGCGGGTTTACCTGGCTTGAGTTGAAACTGCTGCAACA
The DNA here is from genome assembly GCF_000316625.1 of Nostoc sp. PCC 7107. Taxonomy (GTDB): domain Bacteria; phylum Cyanobacteriota; class Cyanobacteriia; order Cyanobacteriales; family Nostocaceae; genus Nostoc_B. The sequence continues at coordinate 2,355,168 of NC_019676.1, forward strand.
ACCAACTAAAAGAATGTTTATTTGTGGATAGCATGATGATGCTGGTGATTCACTGATTTATTGTCCAAAGATTAGAACATCTAGAGAATATGTCTCAAGGACGAAAACTGCGATCGCTTTTAAATCACTATGTTTAGATCATCAACAATAAAAGGCGATCGCCTTTGAAAATTAATCTATCAATTACTAATTATTTCCCTTCGGACGTTGAATAATTGTTTCCACAACTCTTCGCTTCGCTTTTGGATCAATTCCGACCAAACGCACATACTCACCGCTATATTCAGCCAGATGTGACTCTAAAGTTGAGATCGCATCAGATTCAGCATCGATGTGAATTGTACCGCAACTCTGCCAAGCACCTGTGCGGAAACGGCGTTCATCTACATGTTCAAAAGTAACTTTGTGACCTTGAGATAAAATTTGCCGAATTTGTTCTTGTGTTTCTAGAGATACATGAGTATTTAATGGTTCCAGTTGACGAGATCCATTAGTAGATGGCTGACTAATTGGTGTTTCTACCTTTGGTGGCGCTACTTGATAACTTCTACCTCGATTCAAGCGATTATATTCATCCACCAACTGCGAATTTTCCACCCGTTTTTGTTCACCCACCATAAAATGACCAGACTCAATTAAATGAGACAAGTTGAAATTTGGCTTTTTAAATGTTGGTGGCCCTTCCACGCTATTTACCACACGCAAAGATATATTTTCAAATCCTATTTCATGGATAAATTTCCGGATTTGTTCGTCATAAATTCGGGAACGCACAGCACTAAAAAAGTCTATTGATTGATTCGGGAAGGTATCAACAAACTGTTCAACTTCCCGCGATGAAAGTCCATCTTCGACAAAAATCCCACCGACAATTCCCACTTTTTCATCACGGTTAGGTTCCCAATAAAATTTTTCCATCCGTCCGTCCCGAATTAACGGTGCATACAAAGTGGAAAAATCATTACCTGTCACAATAATTGGTACACGCCGTATCGGGTTTGAGTCATAACTTCCCGGCAATTGTACATCTGTGGGATTATCTGCAATATTCATCAGTGTGGCATTGACCAACTGTGTGTTTACAGTATATTGAGTACCTTCATCAAAGCGTCCTGCACCTGCATCTAAGTCGTTAATCATCAGCACGCACATTCTACCGCGCACTTTGACTTGTTCTGCTGTTTCCCGATATCGCAACCGAATCAACCGCGCCGGATCTCCTGCATCTGGACTTTCCAATTCACCACCAGAAATCAGTGTGACTTCCACACCCATTTTTTCAAAAGCTAACTCACACTGAAAGGTTTTTCCTTCACCTTTACGTCCATGAATGCCTAAAATCAAAGGTACTCTCACACCAGGAAGATTTAAGAAGTTCTTGGTGATGTGAACAGCAATTTTATCTAAAAATCGAGGAGCAATATAATAACTCATAATTATCGCTGGTGAAGACTCATTAAATAATGCTAAGTTTTTTTGGTGACTAATGTTTACTAATCTTGTGGTAGAAATTTATCATAACTACTCTGGGAGAGCCAAATTTTATTAGTACTGAATATATATTTTTTTTTCCTATTGCCATGTTTATTTAAACCAATTTAACCAAGCTTCCCAATTATCAACAATTTCAGCAAGTTCAGCATAGCCTGCGCCTCGCGGATGAGCGCCATCATAATTTTGTGCTTCTTCTATCCAGGTGTTTGATTTAATTAATATCGGAAAAACGTTGAGATAAGGCACATTTAATTGCTGACACACTAAAGAAAATTCTTGGGCTAAGTTACCAATTCGTTGATTTTGTTCTGTCTCTGCACATGGTGGCGGACTAATCATTAAAATAGGATATAACTGTTTAGCTATGCTCAAAATATCACGAATATTGTTGAGTGATTCTGCAATAGAAACGCGAGTTTTACCATTCTCTAGAGTTGTGTCATTTACTCCAAAAGAGAATACAAGTTTACCATCATATTCTTTTGGTAAACGATAAGTAACTTCTCTATGCCAACGATTTTTCAGTTCAGTACTCGTTTCTCTCCTTACACCTAAATTATAATAGGTGATGTCATAACCTTTTTTATTAGCATTTACACAAATTCTACCTGTCCAACCAAGACATTCTGGGTCGCCTGTTCCGTTAACAAAGGATTCGCCTAAAAAGCAAATTCTCACTTCAGATAGAGGTTTTATATCCATAAATATGGGTTAAGCTTTTTGTGTTCTCTATTTTCTGGTAATCTTGAGCGATCGCGCATTTTAGCAGATGTTCCCTGTGCGATTGCTACAGATGGATAAATTTTATCTATCTATGTACTTGCTGAAGTTGGTTCAATCTAATATCTATATTTTGATGTTCAAACCAAAGACTAACTAAGGTATGATGCTGTGTGCATTTGTGGTTGGTTTTGCAAAAAATGCTTGATTGGCTTTATCGTTACCCTACTCTTTACCCTGGTGTTTTACTAAAGCGTTACAAGCGCTTTTTTGCTGATGTGCAACTTGCTGATGGCCAAATAGTAACCGCACATTGTCCCAATACAGGGCCAATGACGGGAGTCTCAACCCTCGGTAGTTTGGTGCAGTTATCTAAAAGTGATAATCCTAACCGTAAACTGGCTTACACCCTCGAACTAATTCAAGTACAAGATAACGAACCAACTTGGGTAGGTGTAAATACAGCCTTACCTAATCGCATCGTTAAACTAGCTTTAGCAAAATATTTATTTCCAGAATTAGGGAATTACAGCCAAATTAAAGGTGAAGTGGTTTATGGCTTAGATAAAAAAAGTCGTGTAGATTTTTTGTTAACAGGTAGTGATACAGAACGCCCGATATACTTAGAAGTAAAAAATACAACTTGGGCGCAAGGAACTTTAGCATTATTTCCCGATACAGAAACCACCAGAGGACAAAAACACTTACGAGAATTAATGGCGCTGTTACCATTAACACGTTCTGTCATGTTGTATTTTATTAACCGGAGTGATTGTACAGAATTTGCCCCTGGTGATACTACAGATCCAGTATATGGGCAGTTATTACGGCAAGCGATCGCCCTCGGTTTAGAAGTATTACCTTGTCGCTTTGATATCTCACCCGAAGGTATCCGTTATTTAGGTTTGGCAAAACTCATCATTTAAACTCAGGACGTACGTAGTCAGACGAAAAATCAAGGGTTTGACGGAAGGTGAGGAGTGTAGATGTTCAAAACCCTTACCCTCTACACCCCCACACTCTTACACCCATTCTCAACAGACAAAAGTCCTGTTAAAGTTGATGAGCCGTGAGAAAAGATTCGACTTCTGCGGCGGTGGGTTGAGAGGCGATCGCTCCTGGTTTAATTGTAGTCAATGCTCCCACAGCACTAGCATAGGTAACAATCCGCTTGGCTGTATCAGCATCTGCTAATTTCTGAATACCATGCTGACTTAGTTGATGGATAAATCCTGCCAAAAAGCTATCTCCTGCGCCAGTTGTGTCAGCTACTTTTACAGGAAAAGAAGGTAATACACCTTCGTTTCCACCTAAACAATAAGCACAACCCTTGTCACCATCTGTCACCAGCACTCCTTCCACAGAATTTAAACGGTAAGTAATAGCTCCTGCATCTGCGGTATCAAATAACCATTCGGCTTCCTCTTTAGAGAGTTTGAGAAAGTCAACGCGCTTAAATATGTTTTGAATTTTTTGCCGCGCGATATTTTCGTCTTGCCAAAATACTGGTCGCCAATTTACATCTAGCACGATTTTCATGTCGAATTGTTCTGCCAGATCTAAAGCGCGATAAACTGCCTGTTCGCTGTCAGGATAAGCTAATTCTAAAGTACCCAAAACGAGAAAATCTGCCTCTTGAAACAGCGAAACAGGTAATTGCTTGGCTTGTAGACGGGTGTCGGCAAATTCAGATGTATCATATTGACCAAAGCCAGCGAAAGTGCGATCGCCAGCTAAATCACGCACCACATACACCTGTCGCGTTGGCGCAGTCGGATGGCGTTGTACACCCGTTATATCTACCCCAACTTCTTGTAGTAACTCAACCAGCGCATTTCCCGGTTCATCCTCACCCACGGCTCCGACAAATCCGGCGGAAGTTCCCAGTTTCACCAAAGCACAGGCCACATTAGCTGGCGCTCCTCCGGGATAAGGAGTCCAAGACTTTACCTCCTCTAGCTTTAGCCCTAATTGATCGGCTAAACAATCAAAGAGAATTTCACCAAGACACAAAACACGGGGATTGCTCATCTCAATTTTAGATTTGCGATTTGGGTTTAGGAAGGAAAGAAGAATCCTGATATCAGAATTCAAAAATAAATACTGTTCAGAATTTTTCTACCTGAACTCTGAATTCTAAATTCTGCGTTTTCCCTGTTGACTCCTGACTTTTTAGGTCTTGTGAGGTCAGTATAAAATCTACAATAATCTTCATTATCTGTCGCCAGTCCTTCATAGAATGAAATAGCAATTTTTATCACTCTTACGGAATATGTAGGCTCTAATTCCCGCTTTTATTTTTTACGAATTAATACTTAATTAATTTATAAATTAAGTGCTAAAAACAACCTTTAATTAATTTTGTGCAAATTTTTCATCCAACTAAACTTGAAAAAAATTATTGTCAATCGTATTGCAGCTAACACTTCAAATCCCTACCAACAAAAGAATCTTCTAGAATTAAATAGAGTGATTAAGTACATATACCAAAGAGAGGATAGAATCAGTCATGGCTGGTGGCGAGTCTCAGACCCCTGTTACTCTGTCTGACAGAGAACTGCAAATTATCGACTTAGTGGCCGCTGGCTTAACTAACCAAGAAATTGCAGCAAAACTAGAAATTAGCAAGCGAACAGTTGATAACCACATCAGCAATATTCTCACCAAAACCCAAACTGAAAACCGAGTGGCTCTCGTCCGCTGGGCTTTACAGTGGGGTAAGGTTTGCTTGAATGATGTGAATTGCTGTACCTTGCCTAACCAGAACGAGTGAATTATGTGCTAGTACAGATGCGGTCACTGGCGTTTGGCAGATGTCATAAATCGCTTCTGGCGTGCAGCTATGGACATTTTGATGGTTCACGGCTTGTTTTCCTCCTCACGCATCTATTTCAGCGTGAACCTTTAGTTCTCGCTCGCATCAATATCAGGCAGAACAGATTACTTAGTTATTAGTTATCGTGCAAGACTGTTACCGTTGATTCAGTTTGGCAAAACTGGATCAATGGTACATTTCACCATATTTAAAAAGATATTTATCCAGTCATCAATAAAAATTAGCAATAAACCCTGGCCACAAGCGCTACATTTGTAGGAAATCTATATTGCTCCATCAGTTTAGGGAGCAGTGTTGCTATGGAAACTTCTGCTTCTGTTCAAGGTAGCTTGTCTTCTTTTAATTTTTTTAACTTTGACTTCACTACGCCTCAATCTACTTTAGACGCTGATTTAGTCAGACAGCTATCATTTGTTCCGGGTTTGAAAGAAATACTTATGCTGCGGCAAGTTCACGCCTTAGAACATGCTACAGTCTGGGTTCTGAGTGAAACAAAAAACGCCCATACTCCCCCAGGAAGACCAAATACAATTCAACTTGATAACGAATTATTGGGCGGTTTATCCACTGATCAAGGATTTTACCTCTATGGCGAAGTGAATATTAGCAACTTGCGGCGTGCGGTCAGCCAAGCCCTGTATCGCCTAACGCATGGTGAATGGGATTTAGCAGTACATCCCCGTTGTGGTACGAATTTATCTGTAACAATGTTGTTAACAGCTGGACTAGCTGTAGGTGTGAATTTGTTGTTACCTTTCCGGCCAGTTGAACAATTAATTGGTTTAGGACTAGCAGCTACAACAGCAGCAGAAATTGCCCCAGATATAGGTTCCATCGCTCAACGTTATCTGACAACGGCTATTCCTTTTAACCTGATAGTTGAAAATATTACTGTGACTCGTGATGTTTGGGGCAGGCAAGGACATTTTGTCAAGGTAAAATGGCGAGAACTTAATTTGTAATTTGTCATGCGAAAACTTTACTTTCTACTTCCTGGAACCAGTGGTAAGTTTGCCTGTGGTGGTCTCTGGGCAGAACTAAAAACATTGAAACTTGCTCAACAAATTTGTAGTGCAGAAGTTGTCACTTACCGCCAAAGGGAACCAGATAAGATATTTTTAAATGACTTGCTCAAAGCACAAAATTTAAATGATGTAATTTTTATCATTAGTTGGGGATTTGATGTTGCTAAATTAGCTAACAACCTGAAGCGACAAAATGTAGTTTATCATGCCCACAGTTCTGGTTACAACTTTAATTTACCTGCAAGTATTCCCATTATTACTGTGAGTCGCAACACATTGGGTTATTGGGGTCAAAAATCTCCCAATACACTAATTTATTATTTACCAAATGAAATTAGCCCTGAATTTCAAAATTTACATTTGAATCGAGATATTGATGTGTTAGTTCAGGCGCGAAAATCTTCTGAGTATTTATTAACAGAGTTAATTCCCACATTAAAACAAAAATGCAATGTGCAGGTAGTTGATTCTTATGTAGAAGATTTACCAGGATTATTTAATCGGGCGAAGGTTTACCTTTACGATTCCGCGGAATACTGGGCGCAACAGGCGGTAAGCGAAGGCTTTGGACTGCAACCAATGGAAGCTTTGGCTTGTGGATGTCAGGTATTTTCTAGCGTTAATGGTGGGCTTTCAGATTATTTAGATCCAGGATTTAATTGTTATAAAATTGCTGGGTATTCCCAAGAATATGATGTTGCCAGAATTCTTAAAGCAATTCAAGCTTCATCAGGTTTAAGTTTGTCAGAACAGGTGCTGAATGAGTACCGCTATGAAAATATTCTTCAGAGACTAGAAGTAATTTTAGATGAATTAAATGAGTTTTTTGACCACAAACAGCATTATCAATCTAATATCAAAAATTTGACGCAAATAAGATTAAAAAGATTAATCATTAAAAGTATATATAAGAAAGTGAAGAAAAAATATTTTCAGGGTTAATTAGGGTGGAATCGTAAAATTACTGATATTGATGATTCACTGTGCCAGTTTCGCTAATGGAACACAGTAAAATTTACAGGAGATTACATTTTAATTGCTTGCGGATAACATGGAATTGCACTTGTAGGTATCACACATAACTTAATTCAGGGGTTAAAGGATGAAACGCCTATTTATAACTTTAGCTGTGGTTGTCAGTGCGATCGCCCTTGCTCGTCCTGTTCAAGCTCAATCAGCCGAAATCGCACCACTGACTATCGAACGCAACGAAGCTGCTACCCTGATCACTGAACCAATTACAATTAACACTAGCGCAGTTAACGCCAGCGATCGCGCTAATGCCTTAAGACAAATCGCTGACTCTATCGGCCGAGTCAGAGAAGAAAAAGGATGTAAAAATATTAAACCTTTAGAAATTCTTAACGATCCTGAAGCAGCAATTAAGGAATGCGAAAAACCAAGTAATAGCGAACCAAATCAACGTAACGGCGAACCAGTAGATTACTTAAAAGTTCCTCGTCTAGATTCTGGTGGTGTCAGTTTGACGGTTACTCAGTTTTAAAACAATCTCCAAATAATATTGATTTGTGAAAATTAGTCAACTTTATATCCCCGAATTCTTCAAGAATTCGGGGATATGGTTTTTGAGAAATTAACAATTTCAGGCTTTATTCAATCACAAAAGATTGAATCATTTTTTCCGCTACGGGCAAAAATTTATGGTAATCTTCCAAGGTTGCAGTATAAGTAATAATATAAGCATTATCATTTTGTAAAGTCCAAACTTGCAGACTTTTTAACCGACCAGTATCACTTTTCCCTGTAAATACTAGTTGGTTAGCCCGTTTATTTGCCAGTGTGGTTTCATTGGAACTTTCTATTTGAGCATCATCTATAGTATTTTTAACTTCTCGAATAAATAAATCTTTTGACTCATCTAAAGTACTAGCAAGTGGTTCGACTCTAATAGTCAAAAGTTCAGGAAACTGGTCAGCATGACTTTGTTTAGGTGATAAAAAAGTAACTATATCTTGAGTCACAGCGTTAGGTGTTGCTTGGACTGCCCAATTATCAGGATAGTTAATTTTTATTCCCTGAGCAGCATAGTTGAGAAAGTTAGTTGTATTAATTTTGATTTGAGATAAAATTATCGCTGCGACTGCAACTGCTGCGGCTGTAATTCCTAACCCCATCAAAAATTTTTTTGGCAAAGATTGTTGCAGCTTAGTTAATGGTGCTTTGTCCAACATTTCTAATGCTTGCAATACTGACTCGGCTGTAGGGTAACGCTGACGAAAATCATAGCGCACCATTTTATCTAAAATACTGGCAAACTGTGGGCTAACTTTGACTTTGTTACGCCAATCAATTTCCCCCGTAGCCGGGTTTCTGGGTAATGAGTGACTACCACCAGCCGGATTTATCCCTGTTAAAGCCAGGATAGCAATGATGCCCACTGCATAGATATCGCTACTGAGATGGGGATTGCTATTAGCTTGTTCACTAGGCATATAACCAGGTGTACCAATAGCAACAGTAAAACTTGTTTGCCCAGAGGTGCTAGTCATTTGGGTACTAACTTGTTTAACTGCACCAAAGTCAATTAACACTATTTTGCCATCTGATTCTCTGCGGCGAATATTCTCCGGTTTAATGTCACGATGAATAACATGATTTTGATGCACAAATGCTAAAACCGCCAGTATATCTTTTAACAGTTGAATAACAGCAGATTCAGTTAATTTATCACTGAAAGGCGGGAGTTCTTGTTTGAGATCATGACCGGGAATAAATTCTTGTACTAAAAAGAATTCTTTTTCTTCGGCAAAGTGAGCCAATAATTGCGGGATTTGGTCATGTTTCCCTAACATTTCCAAAATAGCGGCTTCTAAATCAAAAAAGCGTTTAGCTGCATTTAAGGTATAGGGATCATTCGCCATTGGCTTAAATTGCTTGACAACACACTGGGGATTTCCCGGTCGTTGCATATCTTGAGCTACAAAAGTCGTGCCAAATCCTCCCCGCCCCAATTGAGTCAGAATTTGGTAGCGTCCCCCGACCGTTTGACCCAGCATGAAGTTTCCCCTCTCTTTGAGAATAACTACTCACTGATTTGTTAATCTTGATTTTTGCACATACAGCAGAATTAAGAATCAGAATCAGCTTTTTATCTGTCATCAAGTGCTAAATGCTAACTGGTAGCCAGTAGAGTTGACATATAGCAATCCGGTTTGATGTGTAAACTACTCGTAGAAACAGGGAGTAGATGTGTAAGCAACTCATTGAGGATTGCTAGATTAATTATGATTGCTGAATTCTGGAAACTGCATCTCCTATGTTTAATAAATACAAGTAAATCAGTTGAAGTTTGCTTATGAGTATTAGTCTGTGCATGATTGTTAAAAATGAAGAAATTGCGTTGCCGAAGTGCCTGAATAGTGTTAAAGATTTTGTTGATGAAATGGTAGTGTTAGATACAGGCTCTAGCGATCGCACTGCCGAAATTGCCCAACAATTCGGGGCGAAAGTACATCATTTTCAATGGTCAAATAACTTTAGTACTGCCCGCAATGCAGCTTTAAAATATGTCACTGGTGATTGGGTACTGGTTTTAGATGCGGATGAGATACTGGCTCCCAGCATTGTGCCACAGTTGCAAGAGGTAATCCAAAGTGATGAATATATCTTAATTAACCTGGTTCGCCAAGAAGTAGGTGCAATTCAATCTCCCTATTCTTTAGTTTCACGCTTGTTTCGCCATCATCCCGAAATTCGCTTTGAACGGCCTTATCATGCTTTAGTCGATGACAGTGTAGCGGCAATTTTACAAAAAGAACCTCATTGGCAAGTGGGTTATTTGCAGGGTGTAGCGATTCTGCATACAGGATATCAAAAGAGTGCGATCGCCCAAAATAATAAATCGGCCAAAGCTCAAGCTGCAATGCTAGAGTTTCTTTCCACTCATCCCAATGATCCTTATGTTTGCAGTAAATTAGGTGCGCTCTACGTTGAAACTGGCAAAATCTCTCAAGGTATTGAGTTATTGCAACGTGGACTCAACCAAGCAACTGGTAAGTCAATACAGCAGCAAAACCTAGCTTGTATGGCTGCAAATCAATCAGAAGACAACTACGAAATCTTATATGAACTCCACTATCATTTAGGCATTGCATATAATCATTTAAAAAAGCCGCAACTATCCCTAGAACATTATCAAGCTGCCATTAAATTACCAATTTATCCGATGCTGAAATTGGGAGCATATAATAATTTAGGCAACTTACGTAAAGATGCAGGCGATTTAAACGGTGCCAAAAAAGCTTACGAAACAGCTTTAAAGATTGATCCAGATTTTGTGACTGGACATTATAACTTAGGCATGACATTAAAGGCTTTGAATTTGTTCACTGATGCGATCGCTTGTTATCAAAAAGCCATCAGATTGAATCCTTATTATGCAGAAGCATATCAAAATTTAGGTGTAGTACAGCTAAAAGTTGGCAATCTCCAAGCCAGTAAGACAGCTTTTAAAAATGCGATTCTGCTACACGAACAGCAGCATAATCTCGAAGAAGCCAAAAGACTGCGCCAAGGTTTATACGAGATTGGATTAATCAGGTAAAGACTCATTTCCATTTGAGATTTGAGATTTTGGATGAGAAACTTGATGGGCTATTCCAGAATTTGGGATTGGGGCAACTTGTGAGTCGGAAAATTACGTAATAATAAAAGAAGAGTATTTTTTTGGCAGAGATATTGAGTATCAAATTCATACTTAATATCTTGCTGAAAACTAATGATTGCCTCTTTGAGCATTAATTAAGCATTTTAGAGGACTCACAAGCTAAAAACCTTATAAATTCGAGATAATGCGCGTAATTTTGATGACAGGCAAAGGCGGTGTGGGAAAAACCTCTGTTGCTGCCGCTACAGGACTTCGTTGTGCAGAACTTGGCTACCGTACACTCGTTTTGAGTACAGATCCTGCACACTCCCTAGCTGATAGTTTTGATTTAGACCTGGGTCATGCACCCAAACAAATTCGCCCAAATTTATGGGGTGCAGAACTGGATGCACTGCAAGAACTCGAAGGTAACTGGGGTGCGGTGAAGCGCTACATTACCCAAGTTTTACAGGCGCGAGGTTTGGACGGAGTCCAGGCGGAAGAATTGGCGATTTTACCAGGTATGGATGAAATTTTCAGCTTGGTAAGAATGAAACGCCACTATGATGAAGGGGATTTTGATGTTCTGATAATTGATTCAGCCCCCACAGGTACAGCTTTGCGTTTATTGAGTTTGCCAGAAGTCGGTGGCTGGTATATGCGCCGCTTTTACAAACCGTTTCAAAATATCTCGGTAGCACTGCGTCCTTTAGTGGAACCAATTTTTAAACCCATTGCGGGTTTTTCCTTACCTGACAAAGAGGTAATGGATGCACCTTACGAGTTTTATGAACAAATTGAAGCGTTGGAAAAAGTATTAACAGATAATACTCAAACCTCTGTGCGTCTTGTCACCAATCCAGAGAAGATGGTGATTAAAGAATCACTACGCGCTCATGCTTATTTAAGCTTGTACAATGTGGCTACAGATTTAGTCATTGCTAATCGGATTATTCCTCCAGAAGTAGAAGATCCATTCTTTCAGCGTTGGAAACAAAATCAAGAAGAATATCGTCAAGAAATTCACGAAAATTTTCATCCTCTACCTGTCAAAGAAGTTCCACTTTTCTCAGAAGAAATGTGTGGTTTGGCAGCCCTCGAAAGACTGAAGGATATTCTCTACAAAGACGAAGACCCTAGTCAAGTTTATTACAAAGAAACAACAGTTAGAGTGGTGCAAGAACAAAACGAATACAGTTTAGAACTGTATTTACCAGGTATCCCAAAACACCAAATACAACTCAGTAAAACAGGTGATGAGTTAAACATTACAATTGGCAACCATCGCCGCAACCTAGTACTGCCGCAAGCTTTGGCAGCATTACAACCTGCTAGTGCCAAGATGGAAGAAGATTATTTAAGAATCCGCTTTGTCAATAATACTAGAGTCTAATTCTCTGGTAAAAAGACTCAAATACAACTGAATACTTAATAGTAGAGACAGATAATTTTTCTTGTCTCTACTTTTTTCTCAAAATATAAATATCTGCTTATTTGAACTTTTTAACCAACAAAAATTTATCGAAAATCTATAAATAGAAGACAAACTTTTTATAAAAAAAATAATGTGAAAACCTGTAACAAAAACCTCAGAGTATTTACTGTATTTTGACCGTGGTTTTACTGTAGACAAATAGATTATCAAAAACTCACAATGATTCTAGATTTATGGATGACTCGTTATTTAATTTCTGATTTTTTTAAAATTTAAAAACAATGTCTCAAATAGCTGATCTAACCTGGCAAACAAGACCAGATCAAGAGAGTCTTCTACGCCGAATTACAAACCGTATTCGTCAAACATTAGAGTTAGAAGAAATTATTGCAACAACAACAGCAGAAGTACGCTACTTGTTGGGAACTGACCGAGTAATGATTTATCAGTTTCATACTGATGGTAGTGGTCAAGTCGTTGGTGAGTCAATTTATGAACAGCGTTTACCTTCACTGTTAGGGCTAAATTTTCCAGCCGATGATATTCCGCCCCATGCCCGTGAACTGTTTATTAAGTCTAAGGTACGTTCTATTGTGAATTTGGAATTGCAGCAGATTGGCCATAGTCCGTTGATTCCTTTAGACACAGGCGAACTGAAACCAGAAGATATTCGTTACCGCCCAGTAGATCCTTGCCATGCTGAATATTTAACGGCTATGGGAGTTAAATCTAGTGTAGTAGCGCCAATTTTTCATCAAGAGCAACTTTGGGGGCTGTTAGTATCTCATAATTCCCAAGGGCATTCGATTTCAGAATATGAATTAGCAGCGATGCAAATGGTAGTAGATCAATTATCAGTAGCGATCGCTCAAAGTAATCTGCTCACCCAAGCCCGCGCTAAAGCAGAACGGGAAAGTGTGATTAATCGCATTGCAACTCTCCTGCATTCACTCCCTACCATTGTTTTACAACCAGCCTTAGAAGCAACTGTAGCTGCTTTTAAAGGTTCTGGTGGCAGATTGTGTATAAGAAACGAGGCTTTTAACCTCCAAAATGGTCATGCAAAGAGTCTCAACGAATGTTTAATCCCAGGTAGTAATTGCATTCAGGTTTACACCTGTGGACAACAGCCAGAAATTCCTGAAGAAACTATCTATCCTTTCATGGAGCAGTATAGTGTCTGGCAACAACATTATGAGTCGAAAGTATACGACGTTTGGGCAATTAATGATATTTATCAAACCTCGAATTTGCGAACTTTGCAACTGGCTTTTCAGCCAACCAAAATTCGCAGCCTGCTAATGATTCCCCTGTATTATCGTCAGCAGTTAGTCGGCTACTTGAGCATTTTTCGAGATGAAATAGACACAGAAACCTTGTGGGCTGGTCAAATTGACCGCGATCGCCGCCAGCGTTTTCCCCGTCTGTCATTTGATATCTGGAAAGAATCAAAAACAGCCCAAGCGCAACAATGGACAGCAACAGAAATTGAATTAGCGAGAGAAATCGCTAAACATTTTGCCTCAGCAATTCAACAATATGAACTTTATCAACAAGTACAAGGCTTTAATCATAATTTAGAACATCAAGTCAAAAGGCGTACACTTGAATTGCAACGCACATCAGAACAACAACAAGCTGTGTTTGGTGTGATTGCCAAAATTCGTGAGTCTTTAAATATCGACACAATTTTTCAAATCACTACCCAAGAAGTCTGTCTGTTAGTTAAAGCTGATCGCGTTTCGGTTTATCGCTTTACAGAAGAATGGGGTGGCGAATTTGTCGGAGATTTTGAAGCTGCTAGTCCACATTGGACAAATGAAGCCAAAATTAGGGTAAATACCATTTGGAATGACACTTACCTCCAAAACACAGCAGGAGGACGTTACCGCCATAACGAAACATTTGCCGTCGATGATATCTATAAAATGGGCTTTACTCAGTGCCATGTAGATAATTTAGAGTATTATCATATTCATGCTTTCGTCCTAGCTCCTATTTTTGTCGGGCAGAAACTGTGGGGCTTACTTTGCACCTACCAACATTCTGGTTCCCGTGAATGGAAACCTTCGGAAGTTAGTTTTCTCAGCCAAATTGCGGCTCAATTGGGCATAGCATTGCAACAAGCCCAGTTACTCATGCAAACTCAGCAACAAGCCGCTGATTTGCGGAAAGCCGCAGAACAACGACAAATATTGTTTGAAGTAGTTGCCAAACTACGAGAATCTCTGGACTTAGAGACAATTTTTAGTGCAACGGCTCATGAAGTTCGCCGCACTTTAAATGCTGACCGAGTTGTTGTTTATCGCTTTGATCCGAATGCCGAACTAGATGAGGGTGAAGTAGTTGCCGAGGATATTTTACCTGGGTTTATCTCGACGATCGCTTTAAAAATTCAAGATACTTGCTTTAAGCAAAAATATATTGCCTTGCATCGTCAGGGAAGGGTACATGTGATTACGGACGTTCACAACTCTGGACTCAACCCTTGTTACTTGAATATGCTGGAGAAACTTCAGGTAGAAGCCAATTTGGTAGTTCCTCTCGCCAAAGGTAATGAACTCTGGGGTTTGTTGTGTATTCATCAGTGTGACCAACCGCGTGAATGGCAAGCTTCGGAAATTCAATTTGCAACTCAAGTAGCTACTCAACTTTCTGTTGCACTAGAGCAAGCTGATTTGCTCTCCCAGACCAAACAGCAAACCCAACAATTAGCTGAGGCTCTGCACGAACTACAAACAACCCAAACTCAACTTATCCAAACCGAAAAAATGTCTTCACTGGGTCAGTTAGTCGCGGGTGTTGCCCATGAAATCAATAATCCGGTGAATTTTATCTATGGCAATTTATCCCATGTCCGAGAGTATGCTGATGATTTACTGGCAATGCTAAATCTGTATCAGAAACAATATCCCAATCCCAGTTTAGAAATTTGCGATCGCCTCGAAGATATTGATTTAGAATTTCTCTCAGAAGATTTGCCGAAAACTCTCTCCTCAATGAGCGTTGGTGTGGAACGTATCCGACAAATTGTGATGTCCTTACGTAATTTCTCCCGCCTTGATGAAGCTGAAATGAAGGTAGTCAACATTCATGAAGGACTGGATAGTACACTGCTGATTTTACAGCACCGCCTGAAATCAAAATCAGATAGTGCTGACATTCAAGTCATCCAAGAATATGGTGATTTGCCATTGGTAGAGTGTTATGCAGGGCAACTCAACCAAGTATTTATGAATGTGTTGAGTAATGCGATCGATGCTTTAGAATATCACCCAGAATCAGCAACTCATCAACATCAAATTACTATTCGCACTACTGTTAGTGAGATAAACAACAATATACCTAGCGTAGTGATTTACATTAAAGATAATGGTGTAGGCATCCCGGAAGCTGTGAAAACCCGCGTCTTTGACCCATTTTTCACAACTAAACCCGTGGGTAAAGGTACAGGTTTGGGGCTATCCATTAGTTATCAAATTGTCGTAGAAAAGCACGGCGGTATTTTTCAATGCGATTCCCAACCAGGGCAAGGCACAGAATTTCGCATTGAAGTGCCTATTCAGCAAAGTATTCATACTTGAAGTGCTGAGTAAAATTTAATCGTTGATGATCAGCACTTCTGGGGTAAAAGAGTATGACTGCTTGCATTGATGCAGCTTGGCTGAGTCGTCCCTCAACTTTACTGGCATCTGAACTTATTGGCTGTACTCTAGTACGACAAATGCCAGATGGTAGTATTTTGCGAGGACTGATTGTCGAGACAGAGGCCTATGCAGCTGATGATCCGGCAATGCACGCTTATCGCAGCCGGACTACTCGCAATCAGGTAATGTTTGGTGCTGCGGGTAAGGCTTATGTGTACTTAATTTATGGTGTTTACCACTGTTTGAATGTTGTCACTGACCAAGATGGAGTCGCTAGTGCAGTGCTTTTCCGTGCCTTGGAGTTAGAGCAAGTACCTATCTGGATTGACCATAAAGACAAACTAAAACCTCACCGTATTGCGGCTGGGCCAGGTAAACTTTGCCGCGCTTTGAAAATTGATCTGACATTGAATGCAGCACTTTTACAGTTTGGTCAACCACTCTGGTTAGAACACCGCCATCCTGAGTTTCAACAAAGGCTAGAAAAAGGAAATCTCACTTTAATTCAAACTACCCGGATTGGTTTAACCAAAGGAGTAGATTTGCCTTGGCGTTGGTATTTATTGAACAGTTCGGCTGTATCTAAAAAAGGATGAGCGATCGCTCTCAGTAATATTTTGTCTTGCTGTAGGATTCATTACTAACTACACCAATATCAGCCAGAATTTAAGCAGTATTGTGAAGGCTAAATATTCGTGTATAAATTTGTAGATGAATGCAACTATGCTGCGAGTGATTCATAGTTGCGTTTTCGTAATCGGCATTGCATAAATGCGAGATGAATTAAGCTTTTTAGTAAAGTGAACTATCGATTTTTTGCGCCTACCCTGCGGGTAGGCGCAAAATTTCATCCCGTTATTCAGCAACGCCGTAAGGTGCTTCATTTAACCTTTGACGCAAACAACTTGCTTGAGTGTTGCGACAACTTCCACCAAATCAGATTGATTTTCCATTACTTGCTCAATTGGTTTATAAGCACCGGGAATTTCATCTAAAACATCATTATCTTTCCGACATTCTACACCTTTAGTTTGCTCAATTAAGTCGTCAAGGGTGTAAACATTTTTCGCCTTACTTCTGGATAATAATCTGCCTGCACCGTGAGAACAAGAACAAAAACTGTGGGCATTACCTTTACCCTTAACGATGAAAGACTTTGCCCCCATCGAACCAGGAATAATCCCATAATCTTCAATCTGGGCGCGGACTGCACCTTTACGAGTAACGTAAACATCCTCATCAAAATGCACTTCTTTTTCGGCGTAATTATGATGACAATTTACCTGCAATAAAGGTTTAGTTAATTTCCCACCTGCTAAATGTTTTTCGATGATGTGTTTAAAACGTAGCATCATCACATCACGGTTGAAACGAGCATAGTCTTGTGACCACTGCAAATCATTCCAGTAAGCTTGAAACTCTGGTGTTCTAGCTACAAAGTAAGCTAAATCAGGATCAGGTAATTTATGACCTGCCATTTTGGCTAATTCTTTGGCCGTATTAATATGACATTGAGCTAATTTATTGCCGATGTTGCGTGAACCAGAATGTAACATTAGCCAAACTTGATTCTCTGTATCGAGGCACACCTCAATAAAGTGATTTCCTCCACCGAGAGAACCCATTTGTTTCATCGCTTTAGTTTCTAAGTCTTGCACACCTGGATGCAAACCTTGAAAATCACGCCAACGTTGCCAGTTAGTAACTGATTTTTCAATGTCTTTGTTTTCGTTGAAACCTGTGGGAATTGCTGCTTCAATATCTAGGCGAATTTTTTTGAGTTTTCCTTCTAATTTATCGCCTGAAAATGGCATTTTAATTGCACTCATACCACAGCCAATATCAACGCCAACAGCAGCAGGAATAATTGCATCTTTGGTAGCTATAACAGAGCCAACTAAAGCACCTTTACCTAAATGCACATCTGGCATTAATGCTACGTGTTTAAATACAAATGGTAGAGATGCTACATTTTTAGCCATCTTGGTTTCATCGCTGGCTAAAGGATGATTTGCCCAAGATAAAACAGGTGCTGGTGTGTTGATTGTTAATTGTTCGTAGGGCATAATTGGTTGAGTTTTAAATATGTCTTGTAGTGATAAGTTAGACGACGGTATTTATTAGTGGTTAATCCCTATTTTGATAAGTCTAGTTTTGCATAGGGTTTTGCTTATTTGCCTGCATAATTTTACTTATATTACAAACATAATACAAAAAATAGATGAGTGTCAATCCTCGCGCTGAGTATTGATTGGGAAGAAGAAAGCGATCGCCTTCGTTCTGACATAGCAGTAGCCAAGTTGGTTGGGAGGTAGACCATGCTGGCTATCGAGATGGTCAACTGATTGCACCATTTACCGTTGAGGGAGCGTGTAACCGTAGTGTGTTTGAAACCTTTGTCTTGGTTAATATCACCCTACTGCGTCATGTCTACTAAAATGACTATTTGGCAACTTTAGCTTTACTTAATTCTGTTCAGCATTTTTTCTCTATGTGGTATACACTGATACTACAAGAAAAAATAACCAATCAGCTTACTTGCTCCAATGCGATTCAGTATCAGAGTGATTTTCAGCTGACTGCTTGAACGAAATGGCGATCGCTCTGGGTTCAGGGGAGGCATTGTGGCTGTGGTGAATTTCTGCGCTTGGGCGATCAATTAGAACAATAATTTCTGAAAATTCCTTTATGAATATCTGTATTTACTTAATATAAATGTACAAATTTATTTTAATAACCATAATTAGTGTGACTGCTACTGCTTCAATATTGATTAAATATATTGAAATAGTATTTCCTATCACTCAAGCATTGGCGCAAATACCAAATGATCCACAAGCAAAAGCATCAAGCTTAGTAAATCAAGGTAATCAGCAACTAGAACAAGGTAAATTTGAGGAGGCAATTCATTCTTTTCAAGAAGCTCTCAATATCTATCGAAAAATTAAAGACCAAAGTTATGAGGCGATAACCTTACAAAATTTAGCAGATGCTTACTCTATTTATGGAAAAAATTTAATAGCTATTGACTATTATCAAAAAAGTTTATCCTTGGCGCGAAAAGTTGAAAACATTTCATTAGAAAGGGAAGCTTTATTTAGATTAACTGAATCTTATGAACTCATAGGAAATACAAATCAAGCTGTGAATGCTTATGAGAAACTTTTACCGTTTTTAGCAGATAACTCTGCTCGTTACTATGGTGGAACATTAGGACGGTTAGGCAACTTACTACTAAATACTGGTAAAGTTCAAGAATCACAATTAAAACTTTTAAATGGAATTAAAGTTATTGAGAATGGGCTTAAAAACATTTTTGCTAATTCTGAGTTATCAGATATATCAAAAGTTTTTGTACGTGACAGATATGAAGCACCATTCATTACTTTACAGCGCGTATTCGTTGCTCAGAAAAATCCAGAGGCTGCTTTAGAAACTGCGGAATGGTCAAAAGCCAGAGTGTTAGTAGAATTAGTAGCATCTCGCCTATCCCAAACGAATCATCAATTCGAGCCGCCACAACCGCCTAAAATTAAGCAAATCCAACAAATAGCCAAAGAGCAGAATGCCACACTAGTGGAATATTCAATTATTCATCATCCCCTAATGGTTAAAATTCCCGGAAAAAGGGAATGGCAAGAATCAGAATTATATATTTGGGTGGTTAAACCCACAGGCAAGGTTACTTTTCACTCTGTTAACTTAACAAAATTTCAAAATGAAAGTCATCTAACTTTAGACCAACTAGTCAATAAAATACCAGTTTCCAGCACTCATGAATGGAGTAAATATTTAAAGCAACTACATAAAGTTCTGATTCAGCCAATTGCTGCCGAATTACCTAAAAACCCCAATGAACATATAGTTTTTATTCCTGATGATGCTTTGTTTTTTGTTCCCTTTGCTGCATTAAAAGATGAAAATGGTAAATATTTGATTGAACGACATACTATTTTAACTTCTCCTTCTATTCAAGTTTTATCACTGACTCACCAACAAAATGAAAAACTTAAACAAACTGTTCTGAAAGATGTATTAGTAGTAGGTAATCCCAGAATGCCAAAAGTAGCCATTAGTCCTGATGAAATTCCTCGTCAGTTAGAGCCTTTGCCATTTGCTGAGGTTGAAGCCAATAACATTGCTAAACTATTTAATACTAAAGCAATTATTGGTAAAGATGCTACTAAAATCAATGTTTTACAGCGGATGAAAACAGCACAAATTATCCATTTAGCAACTCATGGATGGGCTGAAGATCAAGGAGGATTAGGAAGTTGGATTGCATTAGCTCCCTATGCTGGAGATAATGGTTTACTCACAGCCGAGGAAATCCTCTCTTTAAAGTTGAAAGCCAAGCTAGTAGTTTTAAGTGCTTGTGAAACAGCAAAAGGTTCACTTACAGGAGATGGTGTAGTTGGATTATCGCGTTCTTTGATTGCTGCGGGAACACCCAGCGTAATCGTTTCACTGTGGAATATTCCCGATGAATCAACTCAGTTAATTATGACCGAATTTTATCAACATTTTCAGCAAGACCCTGATAAAGCGCAAGCTCTACGTCAAGCAATGTTAGTCTTAATTAAACAAGGTTATCTTCCTTTAAATTGGGCAGCATTTACACTAATTGGCGAACCCTAGTTGTATTAAAGAACAATATATCAGTCACTCGCTTCGCTCCAATTCAAAATTACAATCTCCATACATAAATTTAAGTGCAGACTTGATTAATTCAAAATTATTGTGAAAATGGGGCAGTAATCAGAATAATATTTATCAAGAGTACAGAATCCTGAACTGAATCGCACCCTTGGAAAACTTAAAGCTCTATTAAGTCTGTTTTCAGCGTGTAAAAAAAATATCGTACAGTGACAGCAAAATCTCCACCACAATCAAAATTACTACATACCACTCTACTCGCTGGCTACTAGTATGCTGCATAAACTCCAAGACAGTTTGTGCGGTTTGAGAAATTAGCTCTAGTTTGCGTTCCAAGGCATGGTGACGCTCACGGATTTCGTATTCATCCTCCAAGCGCAGATATAAGTTTTCCAACTGTGGGGATTCCCAGAGTAACTCTGGCTTATCGATAATCTCCACTCGACCCACTATCTTATGTTGAACTAACAACGTTGTCCCTAGTTGACGCAGCAATTCCCGACTCTGCCGCCAACTTCTGTTTTCACGCTGGAGACTAGCCGCAAACGGTTCAATTTGATCAAATACTGCCGCTATACTAATTTCATAATGAGACAGCACAACACTTTTGGCGAGAACATCAGCCACGATTTGCAAGCGTTCTACACTCAATTCATGTAGGAAAATTTTTCCTTCCTTAACTCGCTCACTTTCGGAAACATTGAGATGAACCTCCACTTCTTCTGTTTCAGGATCTGTAAAAGAGTCACTAACTTGAGAGGATATTTGGGTTAAAAAGGCTACCTTTTCCACAGGCTCAAGGTTAAACAGAACAACTGCACCATAGCCCAGCAGCACCGCGCAACCTTGTTCACCCACTTTCACCATTACTGGCATAGTCGCCAAGTAAGTATAATTTTCCAATTTTTGTAGATCAATCTTCTTACCGAGAAATAGGGCTTGTGCTTTAAAGCTATCTTTGTCACTAAAAAAGAATTTCTGCATTGTTGCCCTATGCTATGTTTTGCCCATTAATCTTTAGTGGTGTCAGCGCAATTGCGCCGATCTTGCTGGAGATTACCACAATCTCAGTTTAGCGATCAACCTCTTCGCCACTGCCTCTAGAATCTACGAACAAACGACCAGATTCATCCTTCAAGACCCGCGTCAACTGATTGCACCATTTACCGTTGAGGGAGCGTGTAACCGCAGTGTGTTTGAAACTTTGTCTTTTGTTCGGGTGAGTGGGTAATTGTTGATAATGCCACTTTTCATCACAGTGGTCGAATTGCCCAATGAATTGAAGCGGCGGGGTGTCAGATACTTTACTTGCCACCCTACTCAGCAGACCGCAATCGAATCGAAAAGATTTGGGCTACTTTGAAAGGTCTGGTTCGCAAGCTTTTACCCACATCAGATCATCTACGTGATGCTATTGAAACTGTTCTCAAGCAAGTAGCCTCCTAACCAATATGGCTACGGCTACATCTAGTAAAAAATCTGCCAAATTGCCACTTTAACCTAATTTTTTAATTCCAAAATCTGATAACGTAATCGGGGCATTGCTTAGGCTAATCTCCTTGACCCAAAAGTAATATGAGTAAATTCATGACCCGACATAACATTGTTGTATAAACAGTTTACATAAATAATCCAAATCAAAAATTAAAAACAGACTCGCATTTCCTGGCATTAATTAAGCGCTAAATAATCAGGAATTATTCAAAACCTCAAACTAACAATATGACAAGAAGGAATCAAAGAATGGGTCAAAGACCGAAAAAAGTATTGCTTTCTGGAGCTACACTATTAGTATGTGGTTTAGGTATTGTTAGTTTCAGCACTTTAGGGTCAAATGTAGCAACAGTTACAGCCAGAGAAGCGCAACAAAGAACAGCTACAAGAAGTAATGGTTGGTTAGCCGCTTCTTTTCCGGTAGAAAACTTTCAAGCATACACATCACCATTTGGTTATCGCCGTTCTGCGACTGGTGGGTCTAATTGGGAATTTCACGGAGGCTTAGATATAGCTGCACCACAAGGTAGTTATATTCGTAATTGGTGGGTAGGTAGAGTAGTTAAAGTTAGCGATCGCACTGCTTGCGGAACTCACATAGTCATTAAATCCGGCGAGTGGGAACATACATACTGTCATTTGGAAGGTCATGTAGAAAGCGCATCTGGTCGGCGTTACTTGATAGATAGGGCTGGTGGAATTCAGATTTGGGAAGGTCAAGTCATTCCCACTGGAGTCAGGATTGGTCGCGTAGGTATGACAGGACGCACCACCGGGCCGCATCTTCACTGGGGACTGAAATATGCAAATAACTATGTAGACCCTGCTTTAGTATTGCGAGAAATGTTTACTCAGCAACAAATTGCCAGCCGAGAGTCAAAAATTGTTATTCAAGAGTCAAAAAATCAGCACGATTCTGGTTATTAAAATAGACTTTATAATTCTGAATTCTGGCTCTTAACTCCTGAATTATATTTCGGCATTTTGGCATATTTACAGTTGTTAATGTTGCTAGGCTATTTGAGAGAAAAACATCCTAAATTAGAGCAATATTAACTTGATCCTCTGGTATCAGCCAGGGGATTTTTTTATATTCAAACATCAAAAATTAGGAGAACAAAAAATGAGCTACCACATATCACTTGTTAGTTAATTACCTGAAAAATACTTTTGCCCTAACTAATTAGACAGTTACGTATATCTGATGACAGAGAAGAAACTTACTCCGAGGGATTGAGGAAAATTATATCGAAAAAGGATACAAATACAAATATTGAACTCAATAAAATTGTAATCAAAAGATTTTACTTAATAGGAGAAGTTAGAATGGTTGTTGGTATACGGAGACGGTCTATAGGCGTATTTTCTAATCGTAGAGATGCCGAAGAAGCACTACATGAATTGAGAAATTCTGGCTTCCCAATGGATGGAGTTTCGGTGATTGCCAGAGATGCAGACGGTCAAGATGATATTGCTGGTACCCAAGTGAGCGATCGCATCGGAGATAAATCTGATGAAGGTGCGAGAGTTGGTGCAGCTACAGGCGGCGCTTTAGGTGGTTTAACAGGGTTATTAGTTGGTCTTGGCACTTTGGCGATCCCTGGTATTGGGCCAATCATGTTAGCTGGTGCAACAGCAACGGCGATCGCCACTACTATTGCCGGGGCTGGTATTGGTGCAGTAGCTGGTAGTTTAATTGGTGCCTTAATTGGTTTAGGAATCCCCGAAGAACGCGCCAGGGTTTATAATGATCGCGTCCAACGAGGGGGCTATTTAGTTATCGTAGATGGCACAGATGATGAAATCGCTAGAGCAGAAGCTATCCTCCATCGTCGGGGAATTGAAGAATATGGTATTTACGACCATCCCCATACCCAAGAAGTTCATCAGGAAACTGGTTATAACAAACACGCTCTAGGTTACTTTAATCTGCGGCAAGATGCAGAAGCCGCAATTAATGATTTACGAGTTGCCAACTTTCCCGTTAGCCAAATTTCCTTAATTCATCAAGAGTCTGTCAATCAAGATGCTTTAAAAGGCGTGAATTTTAGCGATCGCCTGGATGCTATTCGTTATGGATTACCAGATGACCGCACTCGCTTTTACAATGAGCGCATCAATAACGGTGATTACATAGTTGCAGTCAGTGGTACAGATGACGAAATCAATCGTGCTGCGACCATTCTCAATCGCCATAGAATTCAACAGTGGCAAATTTTTGACCCCCGCAGCCATTCAACAACACCTGTACACCAGCACCAAAACCGCCGCGCCGTGGGTGTATTTTCCCACCGTCGTGATGCAGAAGCCGCACTGAACGAACTGCGTGATGCTGGCTTTCCGATGAATCATGTTTCACTCATCGCTAAAGACACAGACGGTCATGGTATGGCTGGTGTCGGTAATAAAGCCGATGAAGGTGCTAAAGCTGGTGCAGCTACAGGCGGTGCATTAGGTGGCTTAGGCGGCTTATTAGTTGGTTTAGGTGCATTAGCCATTCCGGGAATCGGCCCTGTAATTGCTGGTGGTGCAGTGGCGACAGCCTTAGCCACAACTGTTGCTGGTGGGGCGATTGGTGCAGCCGCAGGTGGTTTAGTTGGCGCATTAGTTGGTTTAGGCATTCCCGAAGACCGCGCCAGAGTGTATGGCGATCGCTTCCAACGCGGTGATTATTTAGTCATGGTTGACGGTACAGAAGCGGAAATTCAACACGCTCAAACCATCCTGCAACGTCGGGGAATTGAAGACTTTGGCATCTTTGACGCTACCGATATCGATCCAGAAGCTCATCGTAATTTGGACTGGACAAGACATCAAGAAACCCCAGTTATCGAAACTGGTCGCCCTAATCATCCAGTAGCAGGCAATCATCAAGATCCTACCGTCACAATTGTTGATCGTCGTGATGACGTACTCTAACCAAAGTTAGTTGTTAATCCTAACTTGCTTGTTTGTAATTATGGGTGCGATCGCCATGCAAAAATCCTTCGTGTCCACTATATCTATCACTAATTAAACAAATGAAAAAACTAGCTCCCTTCATCATTAGTGGCTTATTACTTGTGAGTGCTGCTGCTTGTCAAAATCCTTCTAGAACCAGTGAGTCAGCACCCGATACAGTGAGTCAAAATCCAGCTTCGCCTGCTGCACAAACAACTCAAGAAGCAAAAGAAGACGCTCAAAGTGAATTGCGCCGCCGACAACTTAATCAAGATATTCGTGCGCGTGAAGAACGAAACAATGTTACTGGTGGCGATGCAAACAGAACGACAGGCGACCTCGCCAGCGAAGTTCGCTCTAAATTAGAAGCTAATATCCCTGACGGTCAAATCACAGTAGCGGCTGACCAGCAAGGTACAGTAACTGTCAACGGTACGGTGAAAAATCAAGACCAACTGAATAAGATTCAGCCTTTAGCCCAAGAAATTAAAGGTGTTAAAAGCGTAGTTAACAAAGTAGTTGTTGCTCCACCAAAACAATAACGGAGTTAACGGCAAATCTAAATTAATAGACGGGCATCAAGAAACGTAAAAAACGTTATGATGATTAGTCGTCAGAGGTTAGTTAACTTAAAACTAACCTCTGATTTATCCCGCTATTTTGTTTTCTGTGCCTTTCTTAGTAAAATTATTGTGATTAGTAAAACTTTAAAAATATGGCACTCAAACAAGAATTCAATTCTGTAGATGTGGCATCTTCAACAAGTACAGTCGCTCTTGAAGGTGTAGACACACAAAACTTACCCAAGCTGCCCCCTGCCCGTGAACCCAAAACTCAATGGCAGCAAATAAATCGCCAAATTTCCCAGTTTTTAGATCAGCTACCCGATTATTTAAATCAGTTTTGGGTAGCCTACAAATTACCTGTAATTACGCTAGGTTTAGTTTTAGCAGCTACTGTCACACTCAAAGTTGTACTCACAGTATTGAATGCTATTAATGACCTGCCATTGCTAGAACCAACTTTACAATTAATTGGCATTATTTACTCTACTTGGTTTGTCTTGCGCTATCTTCTACAATCTTCAACTCGTCAAGAGCTATGGGCAGAGCTTCGCACCTTCAAAGCCAAAACTTTAGGAGAATAGAAATCCTCATTTGATGAGTGAAAATTTCCAGTTTTCAGATACCCAACTTCTTCAAGAAGTTGGGTATTTATATTATTAAGAACTTAATTAAGCGATCGCTAAAAATTATTCCTCTATAATTAAACACTTTCACTCAATTCACAGTGATAACTACACCCAAACTCTCATTCGCTAACCTATCAACAGCACAGACAGTGTATGTTCCAGGTTGAACAGTGGCAAAGGTTGTCCCAGCAGATAAAATACGTTGAAGTGTCCAACTATCGCCAGTTTGCCGATAAAGTGTCCAAGAACGTACAGGTTGATTATCTCCTGGTTGCCAATTAAGTTTGCCGTCTTTGAATTGCAGCGCTTTGGGTGGTGCGACTGGGGCTGCATTCCGCCAAGACATAGAAGGTACTATTGCAGGTCGAGAATAAAGGGAATTTTTAAACTGGTCAGCAATGCCACGCCGATTTTCATTAATGGCACTCATACTAAAGAAAATATTCCCTAAAGACAAGTTTCTGGCTAAGTTGCGGGAAATTTTCACTTGTTTATCAATTTCATCGTCTTTCCAAGCTTTACCATCTAGTTGACCAAGATTATTCCCGGTGTAAATATGTCGCTGCTGAGAATTAACGTCTGTCCACCACTTCAGTAGCGCAGGGTAACTTTGTTTGGTTTGGTCAATTCGCCAATAGAGTTGCGGCGCTAAATAATCAATCCAGCCTTGTTCTAACCATTTTCGTGAATCAGCATACAGCACACTGTAAGCATCTAAACCAGTAATGCCGGCTGGTTGTCCGGGGCGGTAAATCCCAAAAGGACTAATGCCAAATTTGATATGTGGCTTTGTCGTCTTAATTCCTTGAGAGAGACGCAACACCATTTGATTGACATTTTCTCGCCGCCAATCATCTAAACTCAAAGCACCGCCAGCAGCTTTGTAAGCGGCGTAGGTTTTGCTATCGGGGAAAGATTGACCTTGGATGGGATAGGGATAGAAATAATCGTCTAAATGAATCCCATCTACGTCATAGCGCCGCACAACATCCAGGATGACATTGTAGGCTCTATCTTGGACAATTTTCGATCCTGGTTCCATCCACAGTTGATTGCCCCATTGATAAACTACTTCTGGATGAGTCACAGCTATATGGGGGCGAACATTAGGAGAACCCTTGATGCTAGTTTTAGCGCGGTAGGGGTTGAACCAAGCATGAACTTCTATATTTCGTTTGTGACATTCGGCGATCGCAAACTCTAATGGATCATAAAATGGTTCTGGCGCTCTCCCTTGGGTTCCGGTAATCCAAGCACTCCAAGGTTCTAATTCCGAAGCATACAAAGCATCCCCTTCTGGGCGTACCTGCAAAATCAAAGCGTTGAAATTCAGTGCTTGCAACTGGTTGACAATTTCCAAAAATTCTGATTTTTGTTGAGCAGTTGGCAACCCAGCTTTAGAAGGCCAATCAATATTCGACACCGAGGCTACCCAAGCCCCGCGAAACTCTCGTGTATGGCTGACTTTTAATGTACCGGGTACTGGAGGAGTGGGTATGGGTGTTGGTATCGGTGTGGGCGTTGGCGTAGGGATGGGTGTAGGCGCTGGTGTTGTGTTTGGTGGTACCACAAGATAAACAGAAGGAATCTTTTGGGCGCTACCCAAATACACCAAAGCTTGATAAACCATCACCGCGACATCTGCGCGAGTAGCAGCTGTCGCATAGTTAAGTAACTTGATATTGGGGAAACTCGCCACAAAGCCGGCACTCGTCGCCAATGCTACTTGATTTCTCGCATAACCGGGAATGTTAGCTGCGTCTTGATAAATTTGGGGTAGTTGGTTTACTAAGTCTGGGTTGATTTTCGCTGCAATGTCCAACCCGTTTACCAGAGAAACTAAAACATCACCCCTAGCAATGCGATTATTTGGACGGAAATATTTATCAGGGTAGCCAGCCAAAAATCCGGTTTCGTAAGTTTTTTGAATGGCGCTTGCAGCCCAGTGATTTGCCGGGACATCAACAAAAGGAGTGTATTGGCGCTTGACTGGTACAGTAAACACTGCTGCAACTATCGCCGCAAACTCAGCACGCGTCACTGAGTTATCTGGGCGAAAAGTCCCGTTGGGATAACCATTTAAAATGCGCCGCCCTGCTAAGGCTTCAATAAACGGACGCGCCCAATGGTTTTGAATATCTGAGAAACGTGCAGTAGTAGAGACCATTGTTGATTGTCACTAGTTTGCTTGGCTGGATTCTAACAGCGCGATCGCAATTCCTCCCGGACTTTCCTATAAATTTTCATATTTGGTAATCTTTTCTGGGCTGCGGTGTAATTTCAACAACTGCATTGTCAGAAATTAATCAGACAAAATAAGCACCAAGCCCCAGCGAATGGAATTCGCGGCTATACAACCGAAGTCCGCCTACGCGGACTAACTTAAAATCAAGGGTTTTGTTTGTGTAACCCTCTATCTAGATTTCATTTCTACTCCTCGCTCCCTATCTGTAAGATAGTAGTTTCCGCTTGTTGATCATGGGGTACTACAACAGATTTCCGGGTTCTATAGGGAATTTCTTCAATAGGTAAGTTATCGTTATCAAGGTCATCGTAAATTAGTCGCAAATGTTTTTCACCCAGATGATGAAGTATCTTACCGTTGTATTTGTTGGCATCTGCGCCTAGACCTTGGATGCGAATTAAGCCATTAAATACTGTCGCTCTGGCTAAATAAATTACCGGGTCATCACGGAACGGGACATTGACGGTAGTTGTGGCGGTGAGATGTGCCATACCTCGTTCGTCCATTTCTTTACCTAACGCGATGGCTGTTTTTTCTAATCCGCGAATGGCAACGATCGCAGCTGCAACGGCCATTGTAATATCTGTACCATCGTCAGCTACAATCTGGCGGGAAGAGAGAAACTCATAATTCTCTTCTCCTAAGTCGCGGCGTAAGCGTTGATGGACGATGTTACGGGGATTGTAGTGTGTCAGTGCGCCCACAATTGCCCCACAAGCGGCGCGGGGTTCGCGCCACAAAGATTCTTGAGTTTTGCCGTAGATAAGTTGTTCACCCATTTCTAAACGTCCAACATGGGTTTTTAAATCTATAGCGGCGAGGATAAAAGACTGGGAATTACCTGCATAAATTTGGGTGCGCCAAGTTTCATCTAATTGATGGGCAATGGTGACATGGGCTAAAGTTGCACCATCATCAGTACCGCCACCTGTGGGAAAAAACGTCTCTGTTTTTAATTCACCAATTTCTGAGAGGGTAGCAAACCGAGTAGCAACGATATCACGATAAGTTCTGGTTGACTCTCCTTGGTGAATGCGATCGCCACAGTTAGTATATGCCAATGTGGTGATGACACTGGGTAAACTCAAATCTGCGGCACAAGCTTTTAAATCCGAAATACTCGCCCCGGCAAATTGTAATTCATCCCGGAGTATTTGCAGACCATTCACCAGAGTATAGCGATCGCTGACAATCTCATTTAAGTAGATATTTTTGGCACTATCTTCTTGTCCAAAGGTTGCGGATAGTTCCCAAAACTTATTAATTCTGGCACTCGCTAAAGATGAATCAAATGCGGAAGACATAGTATTTGGCACTAGAGACTGGGTAAAAAATAAAGCAAAAGATGAAAGGTAAAATAACTATACCTTTTATCTTTTGCTATGAAGCTAACCTTTACTGTCGGGAGGGAAAATTTTCTTAACCGACATCATCATGGGCGAAACGGTTGAAGAGAAAGTCTAAGGCATAGTTTCGCAGCTTGTAATATTGTGGATCTTCCATGATGCGGGCGCGATCGCGGGGACGAGAAAAAGGAATTTCCATGACTTCGCCAATTTTGGCATGGGGGCCATTGGTCATCATCACTAATTTGTCTGCTAAAAACAACGCCTCATCAATGTCGTGGGTAATCATCAGCACTGTGCAGCGATTATCGTTCCAAATTTTCAGCAGTTCTTCTTGTAATTCTTCTTTGGTAATTGCATCTAACGCCCCAAAAGGTTCATCTAAAATTAGCACTTTCGGGCGAATTGCCAAAGCCCGCGCAATGGAAACCCGCTGTCTCATCCCGCCAGACATTTGCATCGGCTTTTTGTCCATCGCATCACCCAGCCCCACCATTGCCAAGTTTTCCCGCACAATTGCCCTTTTCTCGGCTTCCATTTTGTTGGGGTAAACTGCATTCACCGCTAAATAGATATTTTCAAATGCAGTTCGCCAAGGTAATAGTGCGTAGTTTTGAAACACAACCATCCGGTCTGGGCCTGGCTTGGTGATGGGTTGACCTTCCAGTAACACTTGCCCAGTTGTGGGAAAGTTAAAACCAGATACCATGTTTAGCAGTGTGGATTTGCCACAGCCAGAGTGACCAATCACACAAATAAATTCACCCTGGTTGACGTTGAGGTTTACACCATCAAGCACAGTGAAGGGGCCTTTCTTGGTGGGATAAACTTTGCTCACGTCTCTGATTTCGAGAAAATGTCTGCTATTGTCGGTCAGAGTTGGTAATGGTTTTCTGGAAGTGTTGGTAGCTGTAGACAAATTGCGGTTTTGCATGGCGGGGAATGGGGGGTGAAGTATGAAGTGTACACCCTAGCCTTCTAGGAAAGGGGCTGGGGGGTTAGGTTTTGTATTAGCTTTTCCACATGAGGTGAAAATTCAGGTATGGAATGTAGCGAAACCCAACAAAAGCTAGGTGTTTAATTGTTGGGTTTTTGTGAATGAAGCTTTTATCTTCATTAAAGGAGTTCTAAGGTTCATTAATGAGGCTCAATCACTCATTAAAGGAGTTTTGAGGTTCATTAAAGGAGTTCTAAGATTCATTAATGAAGCTAAAACACTCATTAAAGGAGTTCAAACACTGATTAATGAGGCTTTTATTTTCATTAAAGGAGTTCTAAGATTCATTAATAAAGCTCAAACACTGATTAATGAATAGGACTTACGCAAAACACCTCTCAAACTCTCATTTCTCCGTGACCTCTGCGTCTCTGTGGTTCGATTTTCCGTAGCCTGTGCGTAAGTCCTGATGAAGTTCCAATACTCAAACGTCAGTTATGCAACTCTTCTAGTGGGTGAATCGAGGACGACTTCAGCAATGGAAAAGTCACGTTTAATTGGCAAGCTGTTGAGATAAGAGATGGGGTCTTCGGCGTTAAAGGGCGTACCATCAAATAACTGAATGGGTTGGCGAGTATAGCTGATATCTAAACCTAATTCTCTGGCGGCGGTGCTGAAGACGCGCACCCGACAAACTCGTTCGACAACTTCTACCCAATTTCTGGGGAAGGGAGTATCACCCCAACGCGCCAACTGACTCATAATCCAGATTTGTTCTGTGCGGCTGGGACGGTTAATAGCGGACTCAGAATAAAACTGGTGATGGGCGTAGTCTCGCAGGGGATGGTCTATGTCACACACCAAGCTATCTGGGTTTTCTAATTGGATGTATTCTAAATCAGTACTGACGTAATCTCTACCCGCGACAATTTGTCTGACTTCTTCAGCGTTGTTAGAATCTGCACAGTATTGGCAAGCTTCTAACAAAGCTTTAGTTAAGGCAATGTGGGTGTTAGGATACTTTTCTGCCCAATCTTCCCGCACACCGAGAACTTTACCGGGGTGTCCTAACCAAACTTCTAAGTCTGTGGCGATGGTAAAGCCGACATTTTCCACGGCGGCGCGATAGTTCCAAGGTTCACCCACGCAATAACCGTCAATACTTTTGTTTTGTAAGTCGGCGACCATTTGGGCGGGTGGAATTGTGTGCATATCCACATCTGTATCTGGGTCAATACCACCAGCCGCTAACCAATAACGCAACAACAAGTTGTGCATCGAGGCGGGATGGACTACGCCCATTGTGTGGCGTTGTTCGCGGGTACGGAGTAAGTAATCTTTGAAGTCAGATAAGGTGCGGACACCTTCATCATAAAAGCGTCTGGCTAAGGTGATGGCGTTACCGTTGCGGGTCATGGTGAGGGCGGTAACTACAGGTAAGGGCTGGTTTTTATAGCCGCCCAAAGTTAACCACATTGGCATCCCAGAAGGCATTTGAGCCGCATCTAAATAACCGCCTGTGATACCGTCAACAATACCCCGCCAGCTACTTTCCCGAACCAAGTTCACTTCATCTAACCCATGCTTGGCAAAGAAACCTTTTTCTTTCGCTACAGCTAGGGGGGCGCAGGCGGTGAGGGGTAAGAAGCCAATTTCTAAGTTAACTTTTTCTAAACCATGACGGGCAACATCCGCCGTTTTCCGCGCTCGCAGTTTCTTAATCCGTTTTTGCTGGTTGAGGAAGTAAATCATTTCACTCCGCAAGCTGTAGTAGCTGGGATGTTCCACAACTTCCATACGTTTGCGGGGTCTAGGGATATCAACTTCTAAGATGTCGCCAATTTTGGATTCGGGGCCGTTGGTCAACATGACAATTCTGTCAGACAACAGCACTGCTTCATCTACGTCATGAGTCACCATTACGGCTGTGACTTCGTTTTCTTCGCAGATTTGCATTAACTGTTCTTGTAAGTTACCTCTTGTCAAGGCATCCAACGCCCCAAAGGGTTCATCTAACAGTAATAGTTTAGGACGAATTGCCAAAGCGCGAGCGATCGCTACCCGTTGTTTTTGTCCCCCCGATAACATTCCCGGTTGTTTGTCGGCGTGGGGACGCAAACCCACCATATCTATATGTTTTTCAACAATGGCTTTGCGTTCATTTGCAGGTAAACCATTCATCACTGAGTCTACCGCCAAGGCAATATTTTCTCTGACTGTCCGCCAAGGCAATAATGAATAATTTTGAAATACCACCATCCGGTCTGGCCCTGGTTTGGTGATTTTCTGCCCTTGCAGCGTTACAATACCTTCAGTCGGTAAATCTAAACCCGCAATCATATTTAATAATGTGGATTTACCGCAACCAGAGTGACCAATTAAAGAAATGAATTCACCTTTTTTAATTTCCAGGTCAATACCTTTTAAAGCAATATATTGACCACCGCCAGTTAAATTAAATACTTTATCAATTTGATCAACAGCAACAAATACTGACATGGCTTTAAAGTGTGAAGTATGAAGTGTGAAGTCTGAAGTCTGAAATAGGGAGTGGAAGAGATAGGGGAAATATCAATGATTCTTTCCTCCTGCCTCCTGCCTTCTTACTTTTGTTCTGCTGGTAAAATCAGGTTTTGCAACCAAGCCATGAATTTATCGAGAATTAAACCAACGACACCGATATAAACTAGCGCCAAAATTACTTCACTGACATTGTTATTTTGGTAAGCATCCCAGATAAAGAAGCCGATACCGACAATCCCAGACATAACGATTTCTGCGGCGATAATCGCCAACCAAGCCAAACCGATCGCAATTCTTAAGCCGGTGAAAATGTAAGGTAAAGCAGAGGGAATCAAAATGTTGAGGAAGTATTCTTTGCGGCTGAGTTGGAGAACTTTAGCAACGTTGTTGTAATCTTGGGGAATTTGGGTTACACCCACCGCAGTGTTAATTAAAATCGGCCAAATTGCGGTGATGAAAATTACGAATAATGCTGCTGGTTCGTTTTGACGCAATGCTGCTAAAGAAATAGGAACCCAAGCCAAAGGCGGTACAGTTCGCAATAGTTGAAATAGTGGGTCTAAGGCCTTCGACATGGTTTGATTTACACCAATCAAAACACCTACACCAATACCCACAATCGCCGCCAAAGTGTAACTAATCGCCACCCGCTGCAAACTAGCTAAAATCTGCCAAAACAGACCTTTATCAATACCGCCTTTATCGTAAAAAGGATACAAAATTAAAATCCAGGTATCGCTGATAACTTGGATTGGCCCTGGTAAGGTTGCGCCAGGAATCCAAGCAAATAATTGCCAAACTACAAGAAATATCGCGATCGCGATCGCCGGCGGTACAATATTCGGAATTTGTTTTTGTATCTGTGAAATAAAACTGTTATCTAATCTTGGACTAGCTGGTCTTTTTTGGGCGATCGTCATAAATTTTGTTTCCCTTAATAATCGAATAATGAACCGCAGATAAACACAGATAAACGCCGATAATTAATGTCTATTGACTATTGACCACTAATTCTTAACTAAGTAAGTTGGTGAGAAAAAACCCTCCTGCCTTCTGCCTCCTGCCTTCGTTAAACACCCGCTTTTTTAATCGTCAAACTCTTGAGATATGCTTCTGGTTTTTCGGGGTCAAACTTCACGCCATCAAAAAATTCTTCTACCCCACGAGATGTACTGGTCGGAATATCAGCCGTAGCAATTCCCGCTTCTTTTGCAGCTTCTTTCCAAATATCTTCGCGGTTAACTTTATTAATGAGTTCTTTAGCCTTAGCTGCATTATTAGCCAGATAATCTTTCGGTAAGAATCCCCAGCGAACACTTTCAGTAATGAACCACAAATCATGACTCTTATAGGGATAAGACACGCTCCCTTTTTCATCTTTCCAGTAATAAGCAGCCATTGATTTATCATCAATTTTGCGCCCATCA
The DNA here is from genome assembly GCF_000316625.1 of Nostoc sp. PCC 7107. Classification (GTDB taxonomy): domain Bacteria; phylum Cyanobacteriota; class Cyanobacteriia; order Cyanobacteriales; family Nostocaceae; genus Nostoc_B. The sequence continues at coordinate 2,389,691 of NC_019676.1, forward strand.
CCCATATCATATTTCCCTTGGAAAGGTTCAGCTAGAATTTCAGCCGTAGGTAAGTTGAAATAATTTCTAGCAGCGAGAATTTGCGCGGCTTCTTTGCGGTTATCAAAGTTATCCAACCACTGTTGCGCTTCCATAATGCCTTTTAAAAGTGCTTTGGTGGCTTTGGGATTTTTATCAACCCAGTCAGCCCGCATCGCCAAGTATTCTTCAGGGTGATTCTTCCAAATCTCTGCGGTTAATGCAGCCATAAAGCCGATTTTATCTGTCACAATTCTGTAAGGCCAAGGATCACCAGTGCTGAAAGCATCCATTGTCCCGGTTTTCATGTTGGCTACGGTTTGCGCCGCAGGTACAGTCAATAATTTCACATCTGCATCAGGATCAATACCACCAGCTGCTAACCAATAGCGAATCCAAAAGTCTTGGTTAACGTGAGGGAAAGTTTGGGCTGCGGTGAAGGGTGTAGAAGACTTTAGTTCTTTGAATAGGGATTTTGCACTGGCGAGTTGTAGGCTAATTTTACCATTGTGTTTGTTGGCGATCGCAATCCCGTTTCCATGTGTAATTAACTGCGCCAACACATACATCGGGATTTTTTGATTTCCCTTAGTAATTAAACCTTCTGTAATTAAATGTGGCATTGGCATCTGCCATTGTCCACCATCAATCCCACCACCAGCCGAACCAATTTCTACGTTATCTCGCGCCGAACCCCAAGAAGCTTGTTTCGCAAGCTCTACCTTGGTCATCCCATACTTAGCAAAAAAGCCTTTTTCTTGAGCAATAATTAACGGTGCAGCCTCAACAATCGGCACATATCCCAACTTGACTGTAGTAGTCTCTGGTGCTTGTTCTGGGCTGATATTCGCAACAGTTTGAGCCGTTGGCGCAGATGGAGAATTACCACCAGTCAGATTTTCTGGAGGGTTGCCTAAACAGCCCTTGAGAAACACCGCACTCGCAGAAGCCCCAGCTGTTAAAATAAATTTGCGGCGAGAAAATTGGTTTAAAAAATCTGACATAAATGTCTCCTCAAAGGTGAATTTAAATTTTTTTAGGCATGACAATTAACGCAAGTCGAATATAATTTCGCTTGTGGTAATTACAAAATAATTTCGAGCCATATTCAAACTAGTTAAATCATCCCAATTACTTCTCATAAAAAGCTGAGATAACTAACTGGAGATAATTACTTGGGCTTCAGGGCTTTATTTGGGGATCACTTAATTCATTGAAACTTAGTTTACAGGTTTTAAAGTGAAATTGGTTAACTCTGCACCCATAACTCTTAAATAAATATTAGATTGATCATATAAGTAAAAATTTATTGTAGGCAGTGAAGCGGGCGAAGTTTTGTAATGTGTCGGGAGTTATTGATGATAACAATCAGTCTTTCATAATGATTAAGCATGAAAAATGCCTTTTATCCTAAAATCTATCAGTAATTACCTATGCAAACTATTACTGAAATCATATATTTTGCTTCTGCAATAAAATGCACCTAAAATAATTGATAATTATCGATGCTAATTATTGCTTTTAGTTTATACATAACTTTTTAATACACACTTTGAGTCAGTGTGACCAACTTAGCAATTGACGCGCTCTGCTGATGTCAGAGGTACGATTAAAGGAAGAATCCTTTTAAATTGGCGTGTAATGACTCTGGCTGAAACTCCCAACCACGACAACTCCCTTAATCCTTTGCTCACCCTCAACTACGAACCAGCCTTAGAATCTTTGGGTGATGATTACTACGATGAAGTAGCAGCAGAGGAATTCCCTCAACATATTTTGCGCTGGCGTAATGATGCACTGTTATCTCACTTGGGACTAGACATTCAAGCCGTTACAGATGAGCATTTCATCAACGCCTTTGGCAAATTCCAGGGACGCAAACCTTTGATAGCACTGCGTTACCACGGTTATCAATTTGGTAACTATAACCCTTATTTAGGTGATGGCAGAGGTTTTCTCTACGGTCAAGTCCGCGCTAGTAATGGCGAATTATACGATTTCGGCACCAAAGGTTCTGGTAGAACACCTTACTCCCGTGGTGGCGATGGGATGCTGACACTCAAAGGCGGGGTGCGGGAAGTTTTGGCCGCTGAAGCACTACACCAGATGGGAGTCCGCACTTCTCGCTGTTTCACCATGATTGAAACTGGTTTATCTTTGTGGCGGGGTGATGAACCTTCTCCCACCCGTTCATCAGTTATGGTGAGAATGAGCAGTTCTCATATTCGGTTCGGCACTTTTGAACGTTTTCATTATTTACAGCGTCCAGATCTCACTAAAAAGCTGTTAGACCATGTAATTGAATATTATTACCGTCATTTAATCAGCCAAAAAGATAAATATGCCTTATTCTATGCAGAGTTAGTCCAGCGAGTTGCCGAACTAGTTGCACAGTGGATGGCCGCAGGTTTTTGTCATGGTGTTTTGAACACTGACAATATGTCGATTACTGGGGAAAGTTTTGATTACGGCCCATATTCGTTTATCCCCACTTACGACCCATATTTTACAGCCGCGTATTTCGATTATTACAAACGCTATTGTTATGGTCATCAACCCAATATTTGCCAATGGAATTTAGAAATGCTGCAAGAACCATTAAAGGCAATTATTGAGCTAACTGATATGGAAGCAGGACTTGCCAGCTTTAATGACTATTATGGGACAGAATATCGGCGTTTAATGTTGAAGAAGTTAGGTTTTGAGCAGTTGAACCATCCAGAAGCGGATGAGCTTTTAGAATTAACCATTACATTCTTAAAAGAAAGCCAAGTTGGTTATCATCTATTTTTCTCAGAAATGGCTCGGACTTTTTCTGCTAAATGGCGTGATGACCCAGCTTGTGTACTACACAATTCAGAGATTGGGCCAGCCGTAGGTACTTCCGCAATTTTTGATAATTGGTGCATACTCTACCATAAAATCTTAAATCATTTTGATTTAGATGAGATGGCAGTTATCACGCAAACCTTAGCTCAACATAATCCCAAAACAGTACTGCTTCGACCTGTAATTGAATCAATTTGGCAACCAATTGCTGAGGCAAATGATTGGCAATATTTTACAGATTTAATTCATCAAATTCAATCTAAACAGTAAATCTAAAAATTCTCAAACCATCATCAATGAGTGCATGGGGAGTATCCCGTTTTTTGTATGTCATTGCCAGCGTAAAGCCTTCTCTTCTCTTTCAGAGACGCTAACGCGAACGAGAGGCTTTGCCAACGGTATAGCTTCGCTTAACGCATTAGCATCTTGCAGAGAAGCGAAGTAATCGTAAATTTTCTGTAGCTTGTGCGTAAGTCCTATATTTGTACAAATATTGCTGTTTATTTTTTTATTTAAAATCAAATATCCAAGTTTTATAAATTTTACCTTGTGCCTTCTAACACAAAACGTTGATGCAGTTATGTATATTGTTATGAAAGTTACAGTATTTTTCTAATCAATGAGGTAAAAGCTAAGAATTCATAACAGTAATTATGCTGCTACCTACTTCACGAGCTATAAATTTAGGTATTATAAAAACAAACACTTTGATAAATGTCCCTGGGAATCAATGCTGGAAATTAAAACTCTTTTATTTCGAGATTTTGTTTCTTCATTTGAGAATTTCGTTATCATAGCTTTTGATTAAATCTACAGCAAATATCAGGTTGATCAATTTGTCTCAATCTAATTTTGAAAAATTTTCAAATATTGGGTTAACAACAGGATAGATATAATAAATGAAAAACTACATTTAACAAATATGAAAAATCATCGTTAACAAAAATAGATTTTTGTTAATATTTCTTTTGAAAAATTAATTACTGTCTTTTGAATACAAGTATTAGATACTGAAGAAATAAAAAACATAAGGAAAATTTAACTATTTTCTGAAAAAAATACCAGAAAAAATAAATTTTGAAAATGTGGATATTGTAAAATATTCATAATTTTAATTAATAGTAATAATCATTTAGACACATGCCGAAAGTGCTAGAGGATGAATAAGTGGTTAGGCGGCCCAGATATCATCAGTTCCCAGCAAGAAAAATTTTCAGCAAACGAGAGTTGCTGCCCTTGGTGGTGGGTCTTGTTGTTGCAATCGCAGTAGTTCTGCTTTGGCAGAAGCTATTAATTGAAGAGCAACATGATATTAAACAACTTATTCAACAACAAGCGATCGCCATTAAAACTGAATTAGCAGCCCAAGTAAATATGCGAATTCTGGCACTAGAGCGCATGGGCAAAAACTGGCAACTGTATGATAATTTGGATCAGAGAAAATGGCAAACAGAAGCAACAGCCTACATCCAAGATTTTGGAGGATATCAAACTTTAGGATGGATTGACCCATCATTGCAGGTGAGATGGACGGTACCCGAAGTTAACTATCAAATTGCCCAGACTTTAGAAATAACTCAAAAACCTCAATTACGCACAGCACTAGAAGCAGCACGCAACAGCCGCCAAACAAACTTTACGCCCACACTTGAGCTTATTCAAGGCAAGAAAGGATTTTTCGCATATCTGCCGCTATGGATTGGTGAGCAATTTGATGGCTTTATCGTAGGAGTTTTTCCCATTCAATCCTTACTAGATTCTCTGGTACATTTGCCCCCAGGGTATCAAATTAGGGTCTTTGAGGATGATAAATTAATTTACGGACAGAACTCATTACCAAAGCAGCTATTAAATTGGCAACAACAAGTCAGCCTTAACTTATATGGAAACAACTGGCAAATTGTCATCTATCCTTCTCTAGAATTATTAACCGACTTGCGATCGCCTCTGCCATTAGTGGTTTTAATCTCTGGGTTACTCATTGCCAGCACATGGGCATTATCTATTTATTTTGCTCAAAGTAGTGAACTGCAATACAAGCGTATAGCCGCTATTAATCAAGAACTAACAGACCGAATTTGGAAGCAGCAAAAAACTGAAATTGCTTTACGTGCCAGTGAAACTCACCTGCGAGAATTATTAGAAACAGTAAAAGTAATTCCTTGGGAATTCGATGTCAAAACTTGGTGCTTTACATATATTGGGCCACAAGCAGAAGCTTTATTGAACTATCCCCTAGCAGAATGGTATCAGGAAAATTTTTGGCTGAATCATCTGCATCCCCATGATCGGGAACAGGCGATGCGGATTTACCAAGACGCAATGGCGAAAGGCGAAAACCAGGAATTTGAATACCGAATGCTAACCGCCAGCGGGCGAGTTGTGTGGTTACGAGACATTGTCAATGTTGTCAAAAACACTGGAACCCCCATGATGCTTAGGGGGTTTATGTTTGAGATTACAGATTTGAAATTAGTAGAAGAAACTCTCAGATTGCGGGAACGCGCCCTGGCAGCTGCTAGTGATGGAATTATAATTGCTGATGCTAGACTGCCTAATCAACCAATTATTTACGTTAACCCCGCCTTTGAGCTAATCACAGGCTATAGTTCTGCGGAGATTATTGGCTATAACTGCGCTTTTTTGCCGGGTACAGATCCTCTACAACCAGCAATTCAACAACTGCAAACATCCATGAAAGCTGGGAAGAGTTGCCAAGTATTGTTACGTAACTATCGCAAAGATGGCAGTTTATTTTGGAATGAATTGAGCATTTCTCCTATTTATGATGACGCTGGTAGGTTAAGTCATTTTATCGGCATTCACACCGATATTAGCGATCGCAAACAAGCAGAATTAACTTTGCAGCGCCAAGCCCTGATCTTTGAAAACATGTACGATGGCGTAATCATCACTGATTTAACCGGAAAAATTATTGACTGGAATGGTGCGGCTGAGTGGATGTTTGGCTACAGCAAAGCCGAAATATTGGGCAGAAGTACAAGTATTTTATATAAACCTGAAGTAACGAATAAACTCATACCGCAAATTTTGCCAGATATTCAGCAGCAGGGACGTTGGTCTGGGGAACTTGAATTTATCAGCAAAGATGGCACTCAAGGAATTTGCGAAACTACAGTCATTCTCTTACAAGATGAACAAGGGCAAGCGATCGCCAGTGTCAGTTTTAATCATGACATTACAGAAAGAGTATTAGCACAACAAGCATTGCAACGACAATTACATCAAACACTGCTGTTAAAACAAATTACCCAACAAATTCGTCAAAGTCTCGATAGCAAAGAAATCTTTGCCACCGCCGCCGTCCAAATTGGTCAAGCATTTCAAGCTGAACGCTGCCTAATTCATTCTTATATTAGCGACCCCATACCACGAATTCCCTTAGTAGCAGAGTATAATAATTTTCCCACCTACACTTGTCAGGAAACAGTGGAAATTCCGGTAATCGGCAATCCTCATGCCGAGCAAATGATAACCGAGGATAAAGCGATCACTTCTGATGATGTATATGCTGACCCGTTACTCCAAAAAGCGCAAACAATTTGTCAAAACATTGGCTTGAAGTCCATGTTAGCAGTCCGTACATCTTATCAAGGAGAACCTAACGGTGCGATTGGCCTGCATCAGTGCAGCTATTTTCGCCAATGGAAAACAGAAGAAATTGAATTATTAGAAGCAGTAGCCGCACAAGTTGGCATTGCCCTTGCCCAAGCCCATTTATTAGAACAAGAAACCCGCCAACGCGAAGAGCTTACTTTAAAAAACTTTGCCCTACAACAAGCAAAACGTCAAGCAGAAGCAGCTAACCGCGCCAAAAGTGAATTTTTGGCCATGATGAGCCATGAAATTCGCACCCCAATGAATGCTGTCATTGGTATGACAGAACTGCTATTAGATACAGACTTAACCCCCCAACAGCGCGATTTTGTAGAAACCGTTCATACCAGCGGCGATGCCTTACTTACCATCATTAATGACATTCTCGACTTCTCTAAAATTGAGTCTGGCAGACTGGAACTAGAAGAAAAACCCTTTGATTTAAAAGCTTGTGTGGAACAAGTAATCGACCTTTTAGCCCCAAAAGCCGCCCAAAAACAAATTGAACTGATTTACCTCATCCATCCCCAAGTACCAACACAAATAATCGGTGACATTACACGCTTGCGCCAAGTTTTGATGAACTTGCTCAACAATGCCATTAAATTTACCCAACAAGGAGAAGTTGTCCTTTCTGTGTACGCCAACCACCTAGAAACTCAAAATCTCGACACTAGCTGTAAAATTCTGTTTAGCATCCAAGATACAGGTATTGGCATCACCCCAGAGAAAATGGCAAGGTTATTTCAACCCTTCGCCCAAGCAGATGCCTCCATGACCAGACTCTACGGCGGTACGGGACTAGGACTAGTGATTAGCCAACGCCTGAGTGAGATGATGAATGGTAGTTTATGGGTTGAAAGTCGCGGCTGTATTGGTGGCAATCCTGATCCTGGATGGCAAAATAGCAAGCCTGTTTTATCCACTTTCTCCCATCATGGTGCTACTTTCTATTTCACAATTACTAGCACAGTCCTGACCAATGCCCCATCAAGCGAAGTGACTACTTCTGTAGTTCAGTTGGCTGGTAAACGGTTGTTAATCGTGGATGATAATCCTACCAACAGCAAAATTCTCAGTTTGCAAGTGCAGTTCTGGCAAATGCAAACATATATTGCTGAATCAAGTGCAGCAGCTTTAGCTTTGCTGGCTCAAGGAATGGAATTTGATATTGCCATTCTCGATCTGCCAAGACCGAAAATTGATGGACTGGAACTAGCGCGGGCGATTCGTCAACAGCCTGGTGGACAAAATCTACCTTTAGTACTGTTAACTTCTTTGGGTACTCCAGAAATATGTAGAGACTTTAATGATGTGGGGTTAGTTGTCTGTTTAAATAAACCAATCAAACAATCTCAACTTCACTACGTCCTCACCCATACTTGCGGAAATAATTTGCTACCAGCCAATATTTCTCGTGCATATATTTCTCCCTTTGATATTCATTTAGCTGAGAAAATGCCCCTACGCATTCTCGTGGCAGAAGATAGCTTGGTTAACCAGAAAGTGGCACTACTAATGTTGCAAAAAATTGGCTACCAAGTAGATGTGGTAGGTGATGGGCGAGAAGTAATTCAAGCATTGCAGCATCAACCCTATGATGTAGTGTTGATGGATATTCACATGCCCGAAATGGATGGACTAGAAACCAGTCAAATTATCTCTCAGCAATGGGAAGCTAGTACTCGCCCTTATATTATTGCCATCACAGCCAACGCTATGCGGGGCGATCGCGAAGCTTGTTTAGCGGCGGGTATGGATGATTATATTAGCAAACCCATCCAAATGGCAGAGTTAGTTAAAGCACTACGTAAATGTCAGCCTTTTATCCCTACTAAAGAACCAACAATACAAACATTTTTGCCAATCGACAACCAACCCAGCACGGCAAATTTAGCAATATCTGCAATTGATCACAAAGTTTTGCAATCTTTGCGTCAGATGTTAGCAGGGGATCGGGTAGCATTTACAGAACTACTGCACTGTTATTTTTTAGAAGCACCTAAACTCATCCAAGAAATTAAGTCATCTGTGGTAAAAGAAGATGCCGAAACTTTATGGAAGACTGCTCACAAACTCAAGTCCAGTAGTGCTTCTGTTGGAGCAACCAGCCTTGCTCAAGTTTGTAAGCAGTTAGAAGCTAAAGGCAGAAGTAATGATCCTGGGGGATGTGCAGACATCTTGTCACAACTTCAACAAGAGTATGAGCAAGTCAAAACAAGATTGCAATTAGAACTGGAGGCGGGATCATGAAAACCAACTTTTACAAAAATCAATCTCTAGTTTTGATTGTTGACGATGAACCTTTTATTCGTACCCAACTGCGACTTGCTTTAGAGCGAGATGGATATCAAATAGCAGAAGCAAGAGATGGTATAGAAGCGTTAATGGCATTTCAGCAACTGCATCCCCAGATCGTCTTGATGGATGCCATCATGCCAGGGATGGATGGATTTGAATGTTGTGTACAGTTGCAATCTTTAGATCAAGGCAAGTATACGCCAGTGTTGATGATTACTGGCTTGGAAGATCAAGAATCAGTTGATCAGGCCTTTGATGCGGGTGCAATTGATTATGTGACTAAACCAATTCACTGGCCAGTATTACGCCAGCGGGTAAAACGCTTGATTCAGCAATCTCAGCTACAAAAACAGCTAGAAGCGGCTAACCAAGAATTACAAAGGTTGGTAACTATTGATGGTTTAACCCAAGTAGCTAGTCGCAGACGCTTTGAAGAGTATTTTTCCCAAGAGTGGCAACGGATGGCGCGAGACCAATTACCTTTGTCTTTAATTTTGTGTGATGTGGATTACTTTAAATCTTACAACGATACTTATGGACATCGGGCAGGCGATCGCTGTCTGCAAAAAGTAGCCCAAGCCATCAAAGATAGTGTCAAACGTCCGGCCGATTTAGTGGCGCGTTATGGTGGTGAAGAGTTTGCCGTGATTTTACCCAAAACAGAGATGCAGGGAGCCGCGATATTAGCAGAAAAAATTTGCTCGGTGGTGCGAAAATTGGCAATTCCCCATAGCAATTCCCAAGTCAGTGGTTATGTGACAATTAGTGCTGGGGTAGCAGCGGATATTCCTCAACCTGGTTCTGACTTTCAAGACATGATTTCTGCCGCTGATCGCGCATTATATCAGGCAAAAATTGAAGGGCGCGATCGCTTTCAGCTGTCTAATAAGCAATCAACTTACAATTTCTCTATTCCTCGTTGGGGTGCATGATATCTTTGTACTGTCAGGCATCAGGGAGAGAACACGATGACTAATGCCATACAAAAAAATGCCCGTTTACGCAGAAAAATTACGAGCTTTGGGCGTAGATCCTGATGCTCTATAAACTGTAAATTGCACCAAAAGTCCGATCTGGACAAATTTCAATTACCAAATCAGCAACCGATGGCGATCTCAGTATGGGTTTGAGGAACAATTCTGGGTGGAGCGATCGCCAAAAATATTTGACAAAATCTTCAATGTCTGAATTACTCATTCCTGATTTACCAGCAGCTACCATCTGTTGTTCTGCTTGCTTACGCCATTCTAGAGAACTGCGATAATCCCTAGGATAAAGCAAAATCAAGCTATCTAAGCGTTCCCACAATGGCAGATAATTGCTGAGTTGATTATTCATCTCCCGCGCAAATGCTTTGTCTGCGTCGGTAATAATCGGTGGCGGTGCTAAATCAAAAGCTGTTGGCTCAATTGGTCGCACACCCACAAACCAACCTTCAAATAAGACAATATCTATATCTGTAACAATTTCTGGAGTGGTGCGATCGCCTGCACCTGCATAAAGAGATTTATCAAACCGGGGAACAGTTACAGCCTTTTCTCCTTGGCGAATTTGCTCTAACACATTTAAGCCCAAATCTATATCATGGGTTCCTGGTGGCCCCCGCCAAATTAAGCGGGGGTCTTGCTGTAATAAAATTAAGCGATCGTCGTAGGTTTTATATAAGTCATCTAATGACCAACTCAGAGTGCGGTATCCCAACTGCTGAAGAATCAAGGATAAAACTTGGCACATTGTAGTTTTACCTGTACCTTGTACTCCTAAAATTCCTTGAATTAGAGGACGGTTAAGACTTTGGTGGTGTGCGGCTAATTTCATTCCCAGGGGTAGCCACAAGTCCCACAACACCTCTAACATTTCTTCAAAGTTAGCACGCAAACTAGTTTGACAAAATTGCTGAAAAGTTGGCAAAACAGATTTGAGTAATTGCGATCGCCTTTGGATCGTTTCATCAACATTTGTTGGTGTAATATCAAAAGCCTTTGCTTTTACCGGATCAGCCAATGTCGCCACTCGTACTTGCTGCCAAGTTAACTCGGTGAAATCTTCTGCCATCATCTCTTTGAGCCAAGGATACATCAATAATTTGCCTCAACACCACCATTTAGCAATTTTTCTAGGAGCCTAACTTAAAGGCTTCTACAAACAGACTATAAGTAAATCCCACTTTCAATGTATTCAGACATTCCAACCACAGCGGTCTTTTAGCAAACAAGTTACGACTATAAAATATCCTGTTGATCAACTCAGTTAATAATACTAAAAACGCAGCTACAAAAATGTCTAACTCGGCTTTTTGTCCTGCTATTGTTGAAATAGCTGTGCCTAGAAAAAAACCAAACAAAAAACTAATAATTAAGATTGACAGTCGCCGCCAAGGATTGCGAAATAATTGTCCTAAGCTACTAGCAATAGCATCTAATAAATTGTTGATTCTAGTGTTTTGCATCAATTAAATATACTTTGTTATTCAAATTAATTTGGTCAAAAGACTATATTTGAATATTATGATAAATTCCGTGATTTTTAAAATCAGGTATTAGCTATTTTGCATATTTTTGCTGGAGCGATGATTTATCAAGTAGATAGGCTTTTAGATAAAAAAGCTTAATCAACCCCGCGATTTAAATGTAAAAATTGAATGTATAACAGTTTACCTTATACCAACCTAGGAAAACTACTATTAAATTAAATGTATATTTTGTTCGAGTGCCTCATGAGCAGAGAATTTTGGTGTGAGGAATCATCAATTGTTAATAAATGTAAATATTTTATCGCTCATATCTCTCAGGGTTGAGCTATAACTATCTTGTTGTTCAGATTACGCTAAGGCGAGAAATTTTTAGATGTAATTATACGGTTGAATGTTTATTTTTATGTAATATTATTTGCTTAACCTTGTTACCCTACTGTAAAACCCAATGGAACAATAACCGGTAGAACGCTTCTTTAAGTAAAATTAAGGTAACTAATCATGCAAAGAGTGATTTTAGAAAAATGATAAGTATGATACCTCGTATAGCTTAATTTTACGAGAGTCTATTGTAGACAAGTCAGTAAATTTCTGTCATCCTGACGGCAGAGAATAGGCTAATATTTGGCCAAGACTAAACAAAAAATTATTTCTAACCAATATCAAAATGAAATCTCAGGTGTATCGTAAGGCTGCTGTTACAGCTTGTTGCTTGGGGCTGCTTGGATTGCTGGTGGGATGTTTAGATTTAAGTGTGTCATTTGAGACTACTAATCCTGATACCTCTGACACAGCATCTACTAATATGCCTCAGTCAAAAGGTAATTCTGAATTACCTGTTTTAGATGCTACCGCTACTTCGACAAATGTTTCCAGTACGATAACAATACCCGTTAACCAAGTAGAACAAAGCACTAGCAAAGTTCAGTCTATCTTGGTAAATCGTCCCAATGTAGCTGGTAGTGGCAAAGCCCAAGGGACTTTGCGGATGAGCAATCAAACTGATCAACCTGTGCGTCTGGCTTTACTAGCAAGGCAATTAAAAGGTAAAGGCTCGGCTAGTAGCAAGATTACCTCAGATATTCCAGCCCATTGGGATTTTGCACCTCAAGAGGGTAGCAGTAAAGGTTTGCTGCTTTCGTTACCTAATGGCAATTTAAAGCTAGAAAAAGGAGATATTTTAGTCGCCTTCGCCCAAGATGGTTCTCGACGCTACTGGGGGCCGTATGTTGTTGGCGAAACTTCCCTACCAACTTGGAAGGCTCAAACGAAAGAATGGCTGTTGGTGCTTAGTCAATAGTCAAAGGTCAAAAGTTCATAGTCTATAGATAATAATGTTTAGTTGACGACTAGTACAAAGCAAAAATCATCAAAGAACAAAATCTCACTCGTTAACGACTAATAACTATTGACTGTTGACTGATAACCATTGACTAAAAACCAAATGAGGATGAAATTGAGTATTTTCCACACTGTTGACCGATGGTTCAACAAGATAGCGCAGCGTCCATCTCTAGTGGTGACTTTATCGACTTTGTGGTTGATGCTGATTGGTTGGATTGGCTACGGGTGGAATTTAGGCAGTGTTGGCTTAGTTGATGAAACAGAGCCATTGTTTGCGGAAGCATCCCGACAAATGTTTGTCACTGGTGATTGGATTACGCCGTTTTTCAATGGTGTGACTCGGTTTGATAAACCCGCCTTAATTTACTGGTGTCAAGCGATCGCCTACTCAATCTTGGGTGTGAATGAGTGGGCGGTGCGTCTCCCATCGGCGATCGCGGCAATTGCAGTCATTAGTTTGGCTTTTTATACTGTACAGTGGCATCTGGCCAAGGAAGACTTAGCCGCAAAAGTTGAACGCCCCACACGGCGTTACTTAACAGCTGCGATCGCAGCTGCTGTTATGGCGCTCAACCCCGAAATGATTGTCTGGGGAAGAACAGGTGTATCGGATATGCTACTAACTGGGTGCATCGCCTCTTCCTTGTTATGTTTTTTTCTCGGCTATGCAGATAAAGAGGAAAGTGGAGAAAAAGTCTCTCATTCCCTACTCCCAAATAAATGGCATTTAGCTTGTTATGTATTAATTGCTGGGGCAATTTTAACTAAAGGCCCTGTGGGTATAGTCTTACCGGGGATAGTGATTTTGGCTTTTTTGCTGTACTTAGGCAAATTAGGCGAAGTTTTGCGAGAAATGCGACCACTGATAGGATTACTGATAATTCTGGCTTTATCAGTTCCTTGGTATGCCTTAGTCATTTGGCATAATGGCTGGAATTACATTAATTCGTTTTTTGGTTATCACAACATAGACCGTTTTACAGAAGTAGTAAATGGTCACTCAGCGCCTTGGTATTTTTACTTTTTGGTAGTACTTTTAGGTTTTGCACCATACTCTGTATATTTACCCGCAGCCTTCGCGCGACTGAAATTTTGGCAGCGATCGCAATGGTTAGTTCAAGAGCGATCGCAGCAACTAGGTTTATTTGCCTGCATTTGGTTTTTGGGAGTGTTTGGTTTTTTCACAATTGCTGTTACCAAACTACCTAGCTATGTTTTACCTCTGATGCCAGCTGCTGCTATTTTGGTAGCTTTATTATGGAGCGATTATTTTCCAGGCTCATTTGTATCTAGTTCTCGATCGCCACATAAATTGTTTTGGGCTAGTGGCTGGGCAAATGTAGTTTTTTTATCTACATTGTCTGTGGCAATATTTCAAATAGCTCAATTATTAGGAAGTGATCAAGCTGCACCGAACTTCCGCCAAACTCTACAAAATTCGGGTTTAACCGAACTAGGCGGTTCTATTTGGCTTTTGGGTGCTATGAGTGTGGCATTTTTATTAATAACTCGTCGTTGGCCAGGTATTATTGCTGCAAATTTGTTGGGGTTTGTAGCATTTTTAATTGTTGTATTGATGCCAGCAATGTTTTTGATGGATCAAGAACGACAGATGCCTTTACGGGAAATTTCTGCTATTGTCGCACAGGTGAAGCAACCCAACGAAGAATTAGTCATGGTAGGCTTTAAAAAACCCACTGTAGTTTTTTACAGCCATCAACAAGTCAACTTTATTAAATTGACAAGTGATGCCATTGTTTATCTGCAAAATAAAATAAATATGCCAGTCAAAGCACCATCTTTAATAATTTTAGCAGAACATAAAAACCTAGTTAAAATGGATTTACCTCCTGATAATTATGAAAATTTAGCCTCAAAAGGTGCTTATCAATTGATTAGAGTTTCTTTCAAGAAAATGAAACAACCAAAGCAAGATATTTCTTTCATTCTTCAACCAAGAGATACCCAAATGCTTTGAGAAGTTAGATATCTGAGCTTCTTGATTGTCCAATAAGAATTAACTCTTTTGCTGTTGATGGTGCAGTAAAGCCTGATTAATATGATGCAATAAATCTTCCATTGAGATTGAGCGCGGTAAAATCTCTGTGGCGATCGCACTAAATGATTGATCTACATAATCTCGGCTGCTGTTTTTGTGTGGACTGATTTCTGCTGAAGAATGCGGTTCATAATGATGAGAACGTTGGTCAAGCACTAAAATGGGTGGCAAATTCACAGCTGCATCCTGTAATGCTTTCAGCGCTTTTAACACATCTTGATGAATTGGCGATTTTCCCCAGCAAATGAGCAACAAGTCAACACTGTTGTGGCGAATTTGTTGATTGACTTCTGCCCAAGATCGCCCAATTGCGGCTTTCAACCCTGCGGTTTGAAGATACTGAATTAACGCTTGAAACCACTCAGATCCTCTTTCGGCAGTCACATTATTCAGGGCAGCATTTTTCAGAGTGCGATAATTTCTGACTTGTTTACGTCTGATTTGGGGTAAATCATGGAGTGTTGTCAAATCTACAACTAAAATACTCGGTGGGCAACAAATACCAGAGGCAATTTGTAAAACTGACAATAGCGGATCTAGTTTGTCAGTACGACTGTGATTATTTTTGCCAAAAGGTGTTAAGCAAGGAAATACCGAAAGTCCTGGAATCTGAGAAGCCGCCAAACTAGTAGCAACATCACATGTCACCAATGGAAGCGCTACCAAACGCGGGTGCTGAATTAATTGTTCTAAATAAGTTTGGGCTAAGGAAGTTTCTACATCTAATAAAATGACATCAAATTGCCAAACCCTTGCTAAAAGTTCTGCTTGATCTAGGTTATCCACTTCTATAACCCGATGCTCGCGCAGTGAGGGATGGGGGTTAATCGACGCTATTTCTGGATTAACCAATCTCAGAATTCGCAATGGTTGGTTTTTGACAACAGTTTGACTAGTCTCCATTTCTGAAGCTGAAATTGTGGGTTGAGCACACAACTTTTCCAACAGCGGCGCTAAAGCCTGATTTTCTATGGGTAAGCTCAAAAAACCATCGGCTTGGTTAGCAAATGCTTGCTCTTTTTCTGCCCCTGTAGCGGTGACAATCACGGGTATATGGCGTGTCGCTGCGTCAGATTTCAATAATGTCAGGACATCCCACCCTGAAAGCAATGGTAATAAAGGATTTAGAAATACAGCTTGTGGTTGCAAACGTCGGGCTTTTTCGACAGCTTCTGTACCTGAGCGAGCGATGATCACTCGATAGCCTAAACCTTTGAGTTTTTCAGCCAGGTCTTCAATATATCGCGCCACGGCTTCAACTATCAGTACTAATCTTTGAGAGGAGCCAGGGAGAGGTTGAGGATTATGAACTGAGGAATTGGCAGAAATAGGAGCTTTTTGGAGACCTAGGTTCTGCTGGGTTCTATCTTCTTTGTTATTTGTTTCGGAATCAGTAAAACCTGTAGTTGGTGGACTGGGTGGCAGTAAAAGCGTAAATTGGCTACCTTTACCTTCTTGGGACAAAAAGCTGACATCACCTCCGTGGAGACGGGCTAAAGCTCTAGTTAAAACTAGCCCTAAGCCAGTTCCTTCAAATTGTCTGGTGAGGGGGTTTTCTAATTGTTGGAATTTCTGAAAAATTAAATGTTGTTGATGTTCCGGGATACCAATTCCTGTATCCCAAATGGTAAAGGCAATCCACCCTTCCCAACGACTGACACGCAAACCTATTTCGCCGGATGTTTCTGTGAATTTGAAAGCGTTGGACAGCAGATGTACCAACATTTGCCGCAGGCGCAGTTCATCTGCCACCATTTGCTCTAAGCCTGGTTCCATCGTCAAGGTGAATTTCGGCACCGAGGGGCTGCTGGGTAAAGTTTTGCTGCTGTGAGTGTGAATAGCAGTAACTTCTGCTTGAGCGCGATCGCACACAGCTTGAATATTCAACGGTGTGAGTGCTAATTCCATCTGTCCCGTTTCCATCCGGGTCAAATCTAAAATGTCGTTGACCACACTCATTAAGTGACGACCACTTTGGTGAATCAGTCCGGCGTAACGGGCTTGGCGTTCGTTCAATTCTCCTAATTGTTGGTCGATGAGCAACCGCGATAATCCTAAAACTGCTGTGAGGGGAGTTTTAAGTTCATGACTAATACAAGCTAAAAATTCATCTTTTAAGCGATTGAGTTGAATCAAGTCCGCATTTTTCGCCGCTAGTTCTTTACACAACTGTTGCTGTTCGGTGACATCAGTTCCCAACACCAACCATAGGTGTGAATTTTCGGCTCGCTGGCTATCCAAAGCCTTTAATTCTGGACTATCTAAGGGAATTTTGGCAAATTGCCAGATGCGTTCCTGACCATTTTGTTCTTCTACAACGCAGGTACAAGTCCCCATCTGATGATCTAAAAAGCAGCGATTAAAGGTTTTGGAGGGAGAAACTGGTGATGGTTGTAGGTTATTAAAAGTGGAGTTCTGGGGCAAGGCTTCGTGCTTTGCAGCCCAAGTATGCTCTACTGAATGCAGGTTCAGTTGGGATAATGTGCCATCTTCACTCTGGGGAAATCTCCCTACTGTTTGACTAACATACTCTGGTTGTTTGTCTATATCTGGAGACAGGATAGTTGCTACTTGTTGTCGCACATCTTCAGGATCTTTCAAACCTCCCAACTGCTGCCACCAAGCGGGATTTTGGGTAACTATCTCACCCGTGCTGGTTTGCAGCATCAATGGCCAGGGCAGTTGTTCGAGTAATTTGATCAGGGGTTTGTGGAGTAATGGTTGAAGTTGATGACCTTTGCGCGATCGCCAGGGACTTTTTACCTTGGATGTATGACTCCTGGAAGTGCCTGATGGTTCTAGGGAAACACAGTCAGACGACCGCAAAGAATGAGCAGATTTTTTGCCAGATGTAGTTATGCCGGCTTTTTCTTGGGCTAACAATCTTAATAAACGACCGCTGTCTAACAACCCTAAAAATCTGCCGTCAGCATCAACCAGTGTCCAATTGATATTGTTGTTAGATTGGGCAGAATAATCGCGTAAAAACTGCAAAAATTGCTCAACGCGATCGCTTGCTGATAATATTTGTAAAGGCTCAAAAATGCTTTGCTGCCAAATTGACAATGGCTGTTGTAACAAATCTAAGTATTGATCTTCTGGCGATTCTGCCAACAGTTTTTGGGTTAGCTGGGCTGATTTTAACAACCCAATTGGTTCTTGCTGTTGATTGACTACTACTAAGCGATCGCACCGTTGTTGCTCAAAAACTTCTAAAGCCGCTACTAACGTACTTGTTTCACCGCATTTGGGTACGGTTGCGAGAAAGTTATAAAGTGGGTACTGTAGCATTGACATAAGGCTTTGGGGTTGATTCTTCCTCTAGCGGCGTTTAGCTTGAGCATTGGCAATCGGGTAAGTAGTGTTCGCGCTTACAGTCATATCCTCAGCAGAAAACTCATTTCCACAATGCTTGTTTTAGCTGTAAGACCATTGCAGTGGTAGGTTTTCTTGTTCAAGACATAGCCTTGCTGGTTGACTTTGGTTTTGCCAGTGTCAGTATTTGCCTTTGCCACTTTATAACTTTGGAGAAATAACCGTACAGTGTTTTACTGGTGTTGTTACTTCTCATCAATAGTGACAGCTAAAACAATTATGGCTCCAAAGATTCGCTTTAGAACCTTGAGGAATTATAATGATTTAGAATCCGCGCATACTCTAAGTTAGTTTAAGTATCTTAAACAAGGGGTGAAATCAAAAAATCTATATTCTGATAGATCTACATACACGAATCTCAATCAACTCATGTACCCTCGATAACTAACACCTCATCAGCCGCTCAATAAGTCTTCCTGCTCACTTGTTGTAATTGGTTTTTGAGCCACTGTAGAAATTTGTTTATCTAGAGCGGTAATTGAGAATTCATTAGCAACTTGACTTAATTATTAGCCAGGTTATCTAAAGTTGTTCTCAAAATTCGTTCAACTTAACCAACTTTGGTTGCAGTGATTAAGCAAGATATTTAAATATATAAATGCTACTACCTATACTGTTTTTCCAACCAAATGTTAAAAAAATTTTAGATAATCTAGATGTGCTAGGCACCCAAGTACCATTGAACCCAAACAATGGTTACTTACTTCAGTCTAATTTTGCTCAATTTAGCACATCGACTTTGGTAGTCGCCACCACAGCTAGACTTTACTACTTACTAAATTGGTTATCAGCGAATCTTAATCAAAATTTTATAGACCAATATTTTTACGTGTTTGCGTGCCAGCAGCAAAAACCACAACAGGTTTTTCAGCAAATGACTCAAGTGGATCAGCGGGTATTGTTACAACAAATTAAATCTGATTATCGTCAGATTCTTATAGATTACTTTACTACAGACAAAACCTTGAAAGAAAAAATTGATAAATTTATCAATACAGTTTTTTGTGCTAATATTCCTGTGCCTCAAATCATAGAAATTCACATGGAACTCATTGATGAATTTTCTAAACAGCTAAAATTAGAAGGAAGGAGTAGTGAGACATTACTTGATTACCGTTTGACTCTCATAGATGTCCTCGCACACCTATGTGAAGCCTATAGATGTGCAATTTCTAAATGATACATTGTACCCATCAACCAAAATATACACAACAATCACGAAATCCAAAAAAGTATGTATTTCCCCAATATCACTAAAATCAGATTTTATTTTATTTTTTATGTTTAAGTTTGTATTTTTATGAATAAAGCCAGAAAAACTTATGTTCTCAAGCTTTACGTAGCAGGTAACACGCCTAACTCAGTTCGGGCATTAAAAACACTAAAAAACATATTAGACCAAGAATTTCAAGGTGTTTATGCACTGAAAGTCATCGATGTAATGAAAAATCCCCAATTAGCCGAAGAAGATAAAATCTTAGCCACACCAACATTATCGAAAATTCTGCCCCCACCTGTTCGGAAAATTATTGGTGATCTGTCAGACAGAGAAAGAGTATTAATCGGATTAGATTTACTGTATGAAGAACTGTGTGAAGAAGACTGGGAAGAGTCGCATAACCTTTAAGCTAAATTTTTTGATGACAAACTTAGTACCTTTAGTAAGAGAAAAACTGGGTTAAAAGCCCTATTTACGATCCGGCAATGAGCGAAAACGAGCAAAAAGAGCAAAATCAGCCACCGATTGGGGGTGTAGAAAAAATTCGGACAATGATTGAGGGCTTTGACGATATTAGTCATGGTGGTTTGCCTGTAGGTAGAACTACCTTAGTCAGCGGCACCTCTGGTACAGGTAAAACTTTATTCTCTCTTCAGTTCCTGTATAACGGCATCACTTACTTTGATGAGCCAGGCGTATTTGTAACCTTTGAAGAATCGCCTAGCGACATTATCAAAAATGCTTATATTTTTGGTTGGAACTTACAACGTTTAATCGATGAAGGTAAGTTATTTATTCTCGATGCTTCCCCAGACCCAGAAGGTCAAGATATTGTCGGCAATTTTGACCTTTCAGCATTAATAGAGCGCTTGCAATATGCGATTCGCAAATATAAAGCCAAGCGAGTTTCTATTGACTCGATCACCGCAGTATTTCAACAGTATGAAGCTGTGGGAGTCGTCAGACGAGAAATTTTCCGCCTTGTAGCCCGCCTGAAACAATTGAATGTCACCACCATCATCACCACTGAACGAGGGGAAGAATATGGCCCGGTGGCATCTTTTGGCGTTGAAGAATTTGTTTCGGATAACGTGGTAATTGTGCGGAATGTATTAGAAGGAGAACGTCGTCGGCGGACGAGCGAAATTCTCAAGCTACGGGGTACAACTCACATGAAAGGTGAGTATCCTTTTACAATTACGAATGCCGGAGTCAACATCTTCCCTCTGGGAGCGATGCGGTTGACTCAACGTTCTTCTAATGTCCGCGTTTCTTCGGGTGTCAAAATACTAGATGAGATGTGTGGCGGTGGTTTCTTTAAAGATTCGATTATTTTAGCAACAGGAGCTACTGGTACTGGGAAAACATTACTTGTAAGTAAATTTTTACAAGATGGTTGTGTTACTGGTGAACGCGCAATTTTATTTGCTTATGAAGAATCACGCGCTCAACTGTCACGCAATGCTTCTTCTTGGGGAATTGATTTTGAGGAATTAGAACATAAAGGGTTACTCAAAATTATTTGTACCTATCCCGAATCAACTGGTTTAGAAGATCACTTGCAAATTATTAAGTCGGAAATTGCTAATTTTAAACCAGCAAGAATTGCCATTGACTCACTCTCAGCCTTAGCAAGAGGTGTGAGTAATAATGCTTTTCGTCAGTTTGTGATTGGTGTAACAGGTTATGCCAAACAAGAAGAAATTACTGGTTTTTTTACCAATACAACTGACCAATTTATGGGTTCTCATTCTATTACTGACTCACATATTTCGACGATTACTGACACAATTTTGATGTTGCAGTACGTAGAAATTCGTGGGGAAATGTCGCGGGCAATTAACGTATTTAAAATGCGAGGTTCGTGGCACGATAAGGGAATTCGTGAGTATAATATTACGGCTGACGGCCCAGAAATTAAAGATTCTTTCCGGAATTACGAAAGGATTGTCAGCGGTGCGCCTACCCGCGTTAGCATCGACGAAAAAGCAGAACTTTCTCGCATAGTCAAAAGTTTTGAAGACAAAAGGAGTACCGATTCCTAAATTTGGTATCGTGCTATATCCCTTCTTCAATTTAGTATCGTGCTATATTCTGTGGTGAAGAAAAGGTTTCTGCCGCTAGATTGATTTTCGTGTGAGGGGATGCGGTGAAAGGACAGCAATTATTTCATAAAAGACAGCAATTATTTCATAGTTTCTTACCTGGCGTAACAGCAGCGGTATTAACAACCCAGCCCGCCTGGGCTGGAACTGTAAAGGTAAGTAGCATACAACAAAAATCCTCTTCTAGTGTTGTGACTTTTAGTGAAAGTCACAACTTAGTGGCGGACAATACAAATACGCAACTGCCTAAAACTGCAAACCAGATTTTTCCAGATGCAGTTTCTAATTCTGAGTTGACTACATTCAATGTGCCAAATTTAAGTAATCACAGTAACCGAGGCACATTGGCAGAAAATCCTGGTGTAGCGCTTGCACAAATATCTCAGAAAAATCAAGGTGGTGTTGTCGATGCGACTCCTACTTTAAATTTTTCTCAAAATTTAGAGCAGCGTAATTCACGCAAAGTTCAAAAACAAAAAAAATCAGCTACTGCTGTAAGAGAGAAATTAAATAATACATCTGTCAATTCAGCTACTTCCCAAGCTTCTGCTAGTCAAAAAAACACAGTTTTCCTATCTGCAATTCAACAACCAGCAGCGTCAAGGCCAAATTTAAAAACTCAATTGCCCATAGTTCGACAAACGGCAGTTAAGGGTGCAGGAGCAGCGCAACTGTTGGCAGCGCGAAGTTGCTCACAGCAAATAGGGATATCTACTACGTTGTCTTTGTACTCTAAAGGTTGTGAGCAGCAGAAATTGACTGGAGAACTGACTGCACAAAATAACACTGCAACACCCTCAGCGGCTGAGGTGACACCAGATGCAACTACTGTGCCAAGTAATGCTGATTTTACGCCAACGGAAATAGCACCAACAGCTACTCCGACTGTAACTGAAGCAGCCCCAAATTCTCCAGTTCCCAGTAATGTGAATCCGGCTCCTAGTGGTGCTGTCCCAGTTCCTGAAAACCTGATTCCTAGTGCCAACTCCCTGCAATTTCCCACAAAGGCAGAGGAAGTCACAGTTCAAGGCAATCAACCGATTACTTTAGAACAGGCTTTGGAATTAGCAAAACGGAATAATCGGGAACTACAAGTATCTGTATTGCAGCTAGAACGTAGCCGTGCAGCTTTACGGGAAGCCCAGGCAGCTTTGTATCCTAGCGTAGACCTCAGTGCGGATGTGACTCGTAGTCAATCGGCTTCTAGTCAGCTGCAAGATACTTTAAGTGGCCGAGCCGGGGTAAGATCTAACAATGATGAACCTAGTACAGGTTTCAATGGTCAAGCCCAGTTGACATATAACATTTACACTTCAGGAAGACGGCAAGCTGCTATCAAAGAGGCTGAGGAACAGACACGTTTCAATGAATTGGATGTGGAGCGCCAATCTGAGGAAATCCGCCTGAACGTTAGTACCCAGTATTACGACTTGCAGGGAGCCGATGAGCAAGTGCGGATTAATCAGTCAGCCGTGGAAAATGCCCAAGCGAGTTTGCGTGATGCTGAAGCTTTAGAGCGTGCGGGAGTTGGTACTCGCTTCGATGTTTTGCGATCGCAAGTCAATTTAGCTAATGCTCAACAAGATTTAACTAATGCAATTTCTAATCAGCTGATAGCACGTCGGCAGTTAGTCACTACCCTAAGTTTGCCGCAAAATATCTCTATTAGTGCAGCAGATACAGTGCAATTAGCTGGTTTATGGGACAGGTCATTAGAAGACAGTATTGTTCTGGCTTTTCAAAATCGTCCAGAACTAAGACAGCAGCTGGCTCAACGGAATATTAGTGAACAACAGCGCCGACAAGCGTTAGCAGCTAATCTACCACAATTGAGTTTTGTGGCTAACTACAACCTGTTGGATCAGTTCGATGATAGTGTCAGCATTACTGATGGTTATTCAGTTGGGTTGAGAGCTAGTTGGAATTTATTTGATGGTGGAGCAGCACGAGCCAGAGCATCCCAAGCAAAAGCTAATATTGCGATCGCCGAAACAAACTTTGCAGAACAGCGTAACCAAGTCCGTTTCCAAGTGGAACAGGCTTTTTCTACCCAACGAGCTAATTTAGATAACGTTCAAACAGCTAATACTGCTTTAGAACAGGCTAGAGAAGCTCTCCGGTTGGCAAGGTTGCGCTTTCAAGCTGGGGTGGGTACGCAAACTGATGTGATTAACTCAGAAACTGACTTAACCAGAGCAGAAGGTAATCGAGTCACGGCTATCTTAAATTACAACCGGGCTTTAGCTCAATTACAGCGTGCGGTTACTATTAGGTCAGTTCGTTAATTAGTTAATGGTCAAGAGTCAATTGTCAATTGTCAATAGTTATGAGCCTTTTTAACTCTGGACTATGGACTATGGACTATTGACTCTAGACTGTTGACTATGGATTATTGACTCTAGACTACCCATGACTCAAGTTACATCACAAGAAATTGCCTTATTTCGTTCTCAGTTAATAGATGATCCTGTAGCGATGGAAGCGCTGGATTTGATTGAAGACTGTGAAGGAGATTTAGAAGATGCAGCCATGACACTCGCCATCAAAGCCGGACAAGAACCAGAAAGGGCGAATTCTGAATGGTTAGACGCTTTAGCGAAAAAATGGCGAGCAGTGATTTGTGAAGCAGAATTTAGAGAAGAATTACTGAATAACACTATTCTAGGGATGATGGCACACCTCAAAACAATGCCAACTTTCCCCAAAATTTTAGCGACACCAGTTTTAATCTATGTCCTCAAGCAAGGTGTGAACAATTTTTGTGAACCATTGGATGCGATTAAATCGGAAGTGGGGAGCGGGGAGTAGAGAGACAAGGGGAGAATAATAAATCAGCACTCATTACTCAACACTGGCTTTTGCTTCGCTACGCTAACAGCACTTTTTTACTGATACCCTGTTAATTAAGGCGAACTTCTCTTAGACAACTGTTATTAGATAAATGAATTACCTTGTTGCCGTATTACCAGATCGTATCCAGGCTGAAGCGGCTTATCTAGCGCTAGAAAAAGACAGCATCAATAGCATGATCCTCGGTAGGGGATATAAAACTGCTGATGAGTTTGGTTTGATTGATCCCCAAGAGCAAGCTAAAAAGCAAGCAAAGCTGATGGCATTTTGGCTAGTGCCATTTGGCTTTTTTGCTGGTTTTACCTTCAGCCTCATCACTGGTTTAGATACTTTTGCCTGGGCAGGTGAAATTGGCAATCACGTTGTTGGCGGACTACTGGGGGCTGGTAGCGGCGCTATGGGTGCTGTATTTGTTGGTGGTGGAGTAGGGATGATGACAGGTAGTGGTGATGCTTTACCCTATCGCAATCGCTTGGATGCTGGAAAGTACTTAATTGTAGTTCAGGGTTCAGAAACTCTAACTCGTCAAGCAACCAGAATATTACGTCAGTTTGAACCAGAAAATATTCAAGGTTACGCTGACGCTAAATAGCCAAAGATAAATGACCGTTGACCATTGACTATTGACTTTTAATAATGTTGTCACGAGAAGAACTGTTAAAGGGTGTAGAAAATCGAGATAGTGTTGCGCGTGTAATCGATCAGGCGGAACAAGCAATCAAAACCTGGGAAGTAGTGTTGACGGATTTTTTATCGCCGCCAGAATTAGCAGAAATTCAACGAATTTTCAATCGATTAACTGAAGTGCAGTTATTGGCTTGGGGTGGATATCCCCAAGCAGAACGCCAAAGAATGGCGATCGCTCGTGGGGAACTTCCCTTAGATGAATCACAAGTTGCGCTGGTTGTCCTAGAAGTTGCCGGCAATTTTTTGTTTGATACCGCTACTCACCGGGACTTTTTAGGGGCAATGCTGGGAACAGGAATTGTCCGTGAGAAGACGGGAGACGTTATTGTTTTGGGCGAACGCGGCGCACAGGTAATTGTTGTGCCAGAAATCGCCGAATTTTTAGAAATGAATCTGCAACAGGTGCGGTCAGTTCCTGTGAAAACCCAGCGGATAGATATTAGTGAGTTGAAAATCCGCGAACCGAAGAAAAAAGAATTAACAACTGTAGAGGCTTCTTTAAGATTAGATGCGATCGCCAGTGCTGGTTTTGGTATGTCTCGCAGCAAAATGGTAGATTTAATCGATGCTGGCGATGTACGCGTTAACTGGAAGGATATTACCCAAGCAAGTTTTCAAGTTAAATCCGGCGATTTAGTGGCGATTCGCGGTAAAGGACGTTTAGAAGTTGGAGAGGTGGCGATTACGAAAAAAGACCGTTACCGTGTTCAACTAACGCGATATATGTAACCCAAATAATGATGTTTTAAATTTACCCAAAACCATTTTAGAGATGTAGTAATGCTACATCTCTAAATTTTGTCTCAGCTTTTCAGTTGTCTAGTTAATTAGCTACCTCAGCCAATTCAATAACCCTTCCTTCATAGTCTTTAACTAAGAAATTTAAAGGCTTTTGGTTGCGAATTTTGAATTTTAAACCACGAGTTTCCACCCGTAATAAAATCATGTCTAGGCATTCGCGGTCAAAACAAACATGACGCTGCTGATTTTTGCTGCCTAAACTAGCGCCTGTAATGACGTGTAACTGGGTATTCTTCTTCAGTTGATACCAAAGTCCTTCGTTGGCATTATTCATTGTTTTACTAGACCAACTGGGACTTGTGGACATATACAACGGATCAATAGCAGTTGCGCCAATGGTTTGTTCATAGTTGTAGTAGTAGTGCAAAGGCACTTCAGCGGCTGGCAAATCTAGCAGCCCTTCATACAACTGTCGCGCAATTTCCAAATCGGACACCATCACAGTGTGGACTTTGGGCGCACTGGTGAGGAACATCCACATAGCGCCAGCATAAGCTGCAAGCAGCATCACCATAATGCCTTGGGTAGAAAACAAACTATCCAAAGGCAGGGATGGTAAAAATGAGCCTAAAGTCAACGGGGCAAGCAAAAACTGCATTACATTAGCTGCTATAACCATGAACAAATAAAGATTGTATAAGGGAGCCGCTTTTATTTTTATTGATAAAGACTAAGATTAAGTCCTTGTTTCTAGTGTATCAATACTAAAGTAGTCTGAGCTTCGACAGCAAACTGACCCTGAATAAAATTTTATGGGCAAAATTTTACGAGCAGAATTTTACGGGTTGCACTCTGGGGCTGTTGTTATAAACATTATCTTAACAACTCTTAGCTAAAAGGCTTATGCAAATTCCTCATTTTCCCGAAACTAATCACCCGCTAGTTAAGTCGCTGTTTCATCATAATGACCAGGAACTGCTGAGTTTATTTCAGCGCTATCCAGAGGCTGGCAAGTATTTTACGGTGATTTTTTGTCGTTATAGCCCGATAGTCTATACCTTAATTCAACATTCAGCGCGATCGCCTGTCCAGGCCGATTATCTGTTTGCTTTGACTTGGCGACATATTTATTACGAACTTGGCGGATTGGATTTAGACAATCCTCAGCCAGGACAAGAAGGCTTAACTTTACAAAATTGGCTAATTAACATTACCGCTTTTTGTATTAACGAGATTGAACTTCCGCCAACGGAAGCCATTCATTATTCTTTACCAGCTACTTCTCCGCCATTATGGTGCTATGTAGAAAAAGCTTTAGACCAACTACCAGCGATATTACGTTTGATGGTGCTGATGGCGCAAACTTTTCATTGGAGCGAAACCCGAATAGCGGCTTATTTGCAAGCTGAAGGCGAAAGAATTGCCCCTGCCGAAGTAGCCAATTTTCTCCAGGAAGGCTATCGTATGCTAGAGGACAAATTACCTGCTGATATCCGCGCTATCTACTTGGGAGAGAATTTACTTCAAGCATCAACTACGTAATATTGCTGATTTATCAGGTGATTATGCCGCAGACAATAAAACTTTTACTTTAACTTTATACTTTAAGCCGAAATTTCACGGGTAAGTTTTATGCAGCAACGGCGTTTATTCCCAAAGCATAATATTTTGGATTCCGCTAACACTTTTAACTCTAGAAGTTATGGGTTTTGGCTTCTCAAGGGTATCACTACTGGACGACGGGTTGATAAATTCCAGTTTTTTACTTTTTACTTTTTACTTTTTACTTTTTTATTGATTCCCATCGCTGTAAAGGCCAGTGATATTACCCAACAACTGCATCGTCCGTTAAGCAGTTCTAATTGGCAATATTCCAGAGATGAAGCTGATAGTTTGCTGCGAATTGGTGAACAACAATATCGCTCTGGAAATGGGGCGAAGACTATTGATTCTTGCTTACAAGCTTTAGATATTTATCATTCAGTTGGTGACGTTAGATCTACAGGTTTAACTTATGAATTATTAGCGAAAGCTTATATTCAACAGGAGCGTTTTAAAGAAGGGGAAGACGCTTTACGCCGCCGATTAGCGATCGCAAGAGATAGCAAAGATTTTCAAGCGCAAATTTTTGCACTAAATAATATCGCCGCGATTCTCCTTCAAGGAGGTGAAACAGCCGCAGCAGGTCGCACAGTCCAAGAAGCATTAACAATTGCTCAAGGTGTAAACAATATCGAAGGTAAAGGACTTTCTTTGAGCAATTTAGGTTTAGTATCTGCGAGATCGGGTGATTATAATCAGGCGATTAAACTTTATGAAACTGCTTTGACTTATCGCCGTCAAAAAAATGACCCAATTGGGGAAGCAAATACGCTCAATAATTTAGGTGATGCTTATCTGGCTGCGGGGAATTATCCAGATACCATTGGTACTTATGGGTTAGCAATGCGGTTGGCAAGAATTAATGGCGATCGCACTATTCAATTACGCGCTATTGATGGTTTAGTGAAAGCGCATACTTCCGTCGGACGTAATGAACGGGCTTTTGAATTACTCCAAGAGCGTTTAGTGATCGCTCAAGAATTACAAAATTTACCAGAACAATTGAAAACTTTTGAATCTTATGCTGAGTTCTATGAGCAGTTAGGTAATTATTCTACTGCTAAGAATTTTTACGAAAGAGCAATTGCGATCGCCAATAGTATAGAAGACACAAAACGCGAACTGGTGTTAAAAGATAGATTAACAAAGTTGCAGAAAAAGCGAAATTGATGTTTACGGTATTCATCTGTTGATCAAAATATACGCGGAAAAACTAGATCCCCGATTTCTTCCAGAAATCGGGGATCTAGT
This sequence comes from Nostoc sp. PCC 7107, assembly GCF_000316625.1. Taxonomy (GTDB): domain Bacteria; phylum Cyanobacteriota; class Cyanobacteriia; order Cyanobacteriales; family Nostocaceae; genus Nostoc_B. The sequence goes on from NC_019676.1 coordinate 2,418,163, forward strand.
TTTATTTGAGAAAAAATACATAGCAGTTTTCGACTCAGGAAAGTACAGGAAAAAATAATTAACCGCAGATGCACGCAGATGTAGATGCGCTCTTCGGCTCGCAGGCTACGCGGATGGAATTGTGTGATTGCCCTCAATTGGCTGCGACTATGTGATATAAAAAAAATAAATATAAATTAGCTTAAAAAATCTCAATTACAGTCGGAATTCTCAGTAATTTTTATTGTATAAATACCTAAATTAATCAAAATAAATATATTTATTGAGCAGGTTGCACTATCCCTGATTGTTTACAGAGTAAATAAGATTAATTATGCCTTTAGATTTAGAAAGATTTTATCAGGCTTGTAATCCTAGTCGCCCTCTTATGATGGGAGATGCAAGCGATCGCCGCTATTATATCGATTTTGCGGCGGTGCGGGGGGGCAAAATTATTGAGGCTTTGCTGCGAACAATTACCCGCATTTCCCCAGATATTCCCACTTGTCAATTGTTTACCGGACATTTGGGTTGTGGAAAATCTACAGAATTATTGCGATTGAAAGCCGAGTTAGAAGAACAAAAATTTCATGTAGTTTATTTTGAATCTACCCATGTCTTAGAAATGGCAGATGTAGACATAACAGATATTTTACTAGCGATCGCCGGACAAGTCAGCGAAAGTCTCGAAGCTAGAAAAATCCGCCTTAAGCCGAGTTACTTCACAAAATTATTTACAGAAATTGTTGATTTTCTCCAAACACCAATTGACTTGGGAGTAGAAGCAGAATTATCTGTGGGGATAGCCAAAATCACCGCCAAAACTAAAGAAAGTCCCCAACTGCGGCGACGGTTAAGAGATTATCTCGAACCGCGTACTCAAAATATTTTGCAGTCCATCAATAAAGAACTCCTAGAACGCGCCAATAACGAACTGAAAAATCAAGGTAAAAAAGGTCTAGTAGTAATTGTTGATAACTTAGATCGGGTAGCGATTCGGCCTTTACCATCTGGGCGATCGCTGCCAGAATATTTATTTATTGAACGTGGTGAGCAATTACGTAAACTCGCGTGCCATTTAGTTTACACGATTCCCTTGTCTTTAATTTTCTCTAACGATAGTGCCGAACTTCAGCATCGTTTAGGTGGTGGGGTTGCGCCCAAGGTTTTACCGATGATCCCTGTGCGTCTGCGTTCTGGGGAAATATTTAACCAAGGGTTAACACTCATGCGACAAATGGTGTTAGCGAGAGCCTTTCCTGACATCGAACCAGGCGATCGGTTAGGCTTATCTACAGAGGTATTTGATAACCTGGAAACCTTAGATCGATTGTGCTTGATTAGCGGTGGTCATGTACGGGATTTACTAGGGCTGTTATTTGACTGTTTAAGAGAGCAAGATCCACCATTTGAGCGCGACTGCGTAGAACTAGTGATTCAACGCCAAAGAGACTATCGCGCTCACGCCATTGACTCCCATGAATGGGAACTCATTTTTCAGGTGGTACAACAGCAACGAGTCGGTGGTGATATCGCCTATCACACCCTGTTACGTAGCTTGTTTGTCTTTGAATATCGTGATCATCGAGGTGCTTGGTTTGCTGTCAACCCAGTCATAGCAGAGACGCAAAAATTTACAACATGGTTGAACACACACAAGCAGACATAAAATCTGCTAACCAGAGGGCGTTGCGGAGTTTAAGCAGAGCGATTTCTCTGTCACGGGGACAATTCTCGGTAGTTTTGGTGTGTTGCAACTATCGCGTCTTGCAAGCACAAATACTGCAACAATTAGAAGCATCTTCTCTAGGCTCAATCAAACAACTCGTTTTACCCCACAATGCGAGAAGTCTTTACAGCACCATTCATGTTCAGCTGCGTACTGATGAACAGCAACCAGCTGCATTAAATATCTTGGGTTTAGAGTCAGTAGAACGGATTGATGACTTACTGAGTTCAATAAATCAAATCCGCGATGAATTTCCTAAACGTCATTCATTCCCGATGATTTTTTGGGTGAATGATCAAGTCTTGCAAAAAGTCGTGCGTTTAGCGCCAGATTTTGCGAGTTGGGCGGCGACACCAATTCGTTTTGAAATGACAACAACTCAATTACAAGAATTTTTGCGTCAAGAAACAGACTCTTTATTTGCGACAGTTTTACCGACACAGCATCAAGATAATCAAGGTACACACTCTACCTTAGAGCAAGTCTGGGAACATAACGATGAACTCCACTGTGCAATTCAAGAGTTGCGCCAGCGGGGGATTACCTTAGAACCAGAACTATACGCCAGTTTAGAATTTGTTTTTGGTTTAGATAATTATGTTGGCGATCGCATTGGGCGAGCCTTAACTCATTTTCAACAAAGCTTAATAATTTGGCAACAATTAGCATTAGAAAATGAGTCAGATAATCTTAACCAAACAATTCCCAATACCTGGACTACAGAATTAGATATTCTGAGCAATCATACTTCGCCTTTAGTGCGCCAAGGAGTATTACTTTATTATTTAGGATTATGTTATTCTCGCCTCGCCGAGCAGAATCAAATTGAAAACCGCCGCTGTTGGGATGAATCTAAAGCTTATTTACAGCAATCATGTAATGTTTTACAGTTAGCGCAACGACCAGATATAGTCGCTGAATTTATTAGTCAACTCGCAGAAGTTTTAGAACATCTACAAGAATGGTCAGAATTACAAACTGTAGCTCAAAAATCTTTAGAACTACATCAAATTTATGGTAGTCAAATTCAACTTGCTTGTGATTATGGTTTTTTAGCCCAAGTAGCTTTGCAACAGTCGCGGTGGATGCAGGCGAGTATTTTAGCTCATGTATCTTTATTAAAATTAGGAGAAGCCCAAAGACAAGGCGCTTCTCACCAATATTTATTTCCCTTATTGTTGGCGCAAATTTATTATTTAATTCTAGCGGAAGCCCAGCAAAGTTTAGGCGACCATAAAATTGCCAACGAATATTTAGATAAAGCCGCGAAAGAATTACCCAATGCTTTAGAAAACAGCGCCCATCAATATAATGCCCATCGTTATATTCGCTTATTGCGGACACTGCGATCGCTTTATTTTGCCGCTGGGCGATATCTGGAAGCCTACACTATCAGACAAAAACGGCGTTCTGTTGAACAGCAATACGGCTTTCGGGCTTTTATTGGGGCGGGACGCTTGCAACCCCAAAGACAAGCCACTAACCCAGCCTTGATGTCACCCTCTGGAACTAGCAGCGTCGCCCTAGAAATTGCGGCTTCCGGTCGAGAAGGCGATATTAATAACTTAATTGGCAAAATTAGCCGCACTGACCAAAAGCTGATGGTAATTCACGGTCAGTCAGGCGTAGGTAAAAGTTCCACCGTCAGCGCTGGACTAGTACCAGCATTACAAAATCGTACCGTAGGCGATCAAATTGCCGTACCTGTAGTTATCCAAGTTTACACAGATTGGGTACGAGAATTTGGTAAAGCTTTAACTGCGGCGATGTCTCAAGTTAACGGCGAAGAAGCTTTAGAAGTAGCCGCATCTGACAGCAACGTCCCCACAACTACCGCCGATATTTTGGCACAATTAACCGCAAATGCGAATAATCATTTAATTACAGTTTTAATTTTTGACCAATTTGAAGAATTTTTCTTTACTTGTATTCAATTAGCTCAAAGGCAAGAATTTGATAGATTTTTGCGAGATTGCTTGAATATTTCCTTCATTAAAATTGTCTTTTCCCTCAGAGAAGATTATTTATATCGGCTGTTAGAATTTAGAAATTTATCAGCCTTAGAAGCGATAGATTATAATATCCTCGATAAAAATATTCGTTATCAATTAAATAATTTTTCACCCGAATATGCCAAAGTCATCATTCAAAAGTTAACTGAGCGATCGCAAATGAGCTTGGAACCAGCTTTAATAGATGCTTTGGTTGCAGATTTATCAGCAGACTTAGGAGAAGTCAGACCAATTGAATTACAAGTTGTCGGCGCACAAATCCAAGATGAGAGAATTAATACTTTAGCGCAATATCAACCATATCGACCGAATAAACTAATTGAACGTTATATTAGGGAATTAATCAAAGACTGCGGCCCCGAAAATGAACGAGCGGCTTTACTAGTTTTATATTTACTCACCGATGAAACTAATCAAAGACCTTTTAAAACTCGTGCCGAATTAGCCACAGAAATTGCCGAATTAGAAGATGCGAGTAAGTTAGAGTTAGTCTTAAATATTTTAGTCAGTTCTGGGTTAGTAGTGTTGTTTCCTGATGTACCAGAACGTTATCAATTAATTCATGATTATTTAGTAGACTTAATTCGTTACTTACAAGAACAAGAATCTAGTTTACAAGTCAAACTTGATCAGCTACGCCACAAAGTTGATCAAAGTGAGTCAGAAATTGAGCGACTCAAAAGCGAACTCCGCCAAAAAAAGCAACAAGTTAGACTCCCCGAAGTTCAACCACAGCAAAGTTTAGATTTAGTCACAGAACTGCGAGAATTACGCAAGCGGGAAGAATTAAGTCAGTTAGAAATTGAACAATTACGGTCGGTGCTGAAAGAAAAAGAATTAACAGCACAATTAGCAGCAACTCAAGAGAAACAACGGCTTAACGAAACGCGATTAAATCGTTCGTTGAAAGTTGCTTTATCGGTGGCATTTTTAGCTATCTTTGGTTTATCAGTTTCTATCATCACAGTTTTAGACAGCGAAATTAAAACCCTGAGTGTTTCTAGTGAAGCTTTATTTGCTTCCCAAAAAGGCATCGATGCTTTAAAAGAAGGAATAAAAGCTGGTAGAAAATTACAACAAGCTTTGTGGGTAGATTCTTCAACCAGACAGCAGGTGCAGACAGCACTTTATCAAGCAGTTTCGGGCGTGAGGGAGTTTAATCGGTTAGAAAGTCATACAGGTGGTGTCAATAGTGCAGTATTTAGTGGCGATCGCGCTTTAATTGTCTCCGGTAGCGCCGATAATAGCATTAAACTCTGGCGTACCGATGGTACTTTGCTCAAAACCCTTTGGGGACATCAAGATATCGTCAATAGTGTAAGTTTTAGTCCTGATGGTCATACAATTGCCTCTGGTAGTCAAGATATGACCGTCAGATTATGGAGTCGGGAAGGTAAACCACTCAAAACTCTCCAAGGTCATACAGCTGTAGTTAATAGTGTAAGTTTTAGTCCTGATGGGCAAATTATTGCCTCAGCCAGTACTGACAACAGCGTGAAATTGTGGAGTCGTGACGGTAAATTACTCCGCACCTTAACTGGACACCAAAGTTCTGTTTTAGATGTCGCTTGGTCGCCCGATAATCAAACTCTAGCTTCCGCTAGTGCTGATAAAACTATCAAACTGTGGAACCGGGAAGGTAAAGTACTGAAAAGTTGGCAAGCACATAATGATGCAGTAAAAAGCCTAGCTTGGTCGCCCGACAGTAAAACTCTTGTTTCCGGCAGTTTAGATCAAACAATTAAACTATGGAATCTTCAAGGTCAACTCATCAGAACTGTTTCTGGGCATACAGCAGAAATTACCAGCGTTAGTTTTAGTCCCGATGGTCATACAATTGCTTCAGCTAGTCTTGACCAAACTGTGAAGTTATGGAATCCGCAAGGTTTACTGTTGGGAACCCTCAGAGGTCATAACAATTGGGTTAATAGTGTAAGTTTTAGTTCTGACAGTCGAACTTTAATTTCCGCTGGTCGTGACAAAACTGTAAAGCTGTGGCGCTGGGATAATGTGCTGCTACGTAACCCCGAAAGTGACCAAGCAGACTGGATTACGAGTATCAGTTTTAGCCCTGATAGCCGCAACATCGCCGCCGCTAGTCGTGATTCCACCGTCAAAATATTGAATAGCACAGGGGAACTTTTACGCACCTTACAAGGCCATCAAGGTCAAGTTTGGGGTGTAGCTTGGTCGCCTGATGGACAAAACATTGTCTCAGCCAGTAAAGATAAAACAGTCAAAATTTGGCAGCGTGATGGCAAACTACTGCATACATTAACAGGACATCGAGATACTGTACTGGGTGTAGCTTGGTCTGGTGATGGTCGAATCATCGCCTCGGCTAGTAAGGATGCAGCCGTTAAGCTTTGGAGTCGGGATGGCAAACTGCTGCACACCTTAAAAGGACATCGAGATGCGGTGAATTGGGTGGATTTTAGTCCTGACGGTAAATTGTTAGCCTCAGCCAGTGATGATAAAACCGTCATTATTTGGAGTCGGGATGGAAAACGACAAAAAACCTTAAACCGTCATAACAGTCCAGTAAATGGTGTCGCTTGGTCAACTGATGGTAAAATTTTAGCTTCCGCTAGTATTGATAGCACGATTAAAATTTGGAGTCGAGACGGTCAACTACTCAATGATATTCCTGGAGATGGGGATAGTTTCATTAGCGTGAATTTTAGTCATGATAGCAAAACAATAGTAGCTGCCAGCGATGATAAGCTCAAGCTATGGAACCGAGATGGAACGTTACTGATTGCGCTCAAAGGCGATAAGGATGAATTGACCAGTGTGACTTTTAGCCCAGATGGTAAAATTTTAGCCGCAGGTAGCGGTAAAGGTATGGTAATTTTTCGGACGTTAGCAGATATCAAACTAGAGCATTTGCTAACAATGGGTTGTGATTTGCTGCATGATTATTTCCAGACTAACCCTAAAGTTAGTCAGAGCGATCGCGCTTTATGTTTTAGGTATTGACATTTTCCCCAACTTAACGCATTGATATTTTACTAAAAAATTACATATTTGTAATGAGAATTTTTGAATTTACTATTAAATTTTTATAAAAACTTTACCTAAATATTGCTAAGGGACAAGAAAACACGGTACAAGAAACCTAGCTTCAAAAAGCTACAGCAAATAAACGTTAAAAAAATTGACCCTTTATATGAGCCAGAAATTTCTCGCTGTTGCAACCGCCTCATTCGTACTTGTTAGCAGTGGTTTAATAACTAAGGCTGAAGCTTTTAGCATTACTCCTGACAAAAATGGGCCAACATTTATTCTTAATGCAGAAAATAATTCTTTAAAAGCTATCAGAAGGTTAGAAATTTTCAACAAAAAGTATGACGTAAATTTTATCACCGGAACTTTTGAAGATTTATCGCTCACAAACCAGGGAATTGCAACTTTTTATACAAATGCTAATGATGCGCGAAGGGCTAGTACAACTCTTTGGCAAAGCTTAATTAATTTATATGACTCATCAGATAATGGATTTTCACAAATAGAAGATATTGAGGGAAATTTATCTCATCAATGGAATGTTCCCTTTGTTTTTAGTAATGGTCTTGGAGCAGGTTGGTGGCGTGGATTAATTAATGATAATTATATTGGTTTAAGTAGAAGCAGGCGAGTCGGCGCTTCAACCTTAAATTTTACTGAAGTAACTTACGCCAACTTTACACCGTCAACAGGATCATCTGTGCCTGAACCTCTAACTATTCTGGGTAGCTTAACTGCGGCTGGCTTTGGTATTGCTATAAAAAGAAAATTTGTCTCTCAGCACTAAGATTAATAAATTACCAGTCAATGTGAACATTGCCTAACCTAAAGTTATTGAGAATGATGCAAGATATTAATTGACTATACTCTGTACTGAGTGCTAAGTAAGTACGAATATGATATGACTAAGCACTCAGCACTCTTTACTGGGTGGGCAATTTTGGGTGTTCCTTGGAGTATTTTGACACTACACCAGAAATTTCGGGGTTGTACAGTCGCAGATAATTCCAATAATTACCAAAAACTTGACGGACATAATTTTTGGTTTCATCAAAGGGAATTTCTTCAACAAATTCATCAGGATCTTCTTTGGGAAGAGTTTGCAGCCATTTAGAAACATTGCCAGGGCCAGCATTATAACTAGCGATCGCCAGCAATGAATTATTACCGTACTGCTGATGGGTATAATCCAAATACAATGTACCCAATAGAATGTTTTCGCTGGGAATTGTTAAATCAAGTTTGTTGCCATCCAAATTATTTTTTGAGGCTATCCATTTACCTGTACTAGGTAGTACCTGCATTAATCCTGTAGCGCCAGCAATTGATTTAATCTTCGCCTCAAACCGTGATTCTTGACGGATTAAAGCAGTAACTAGTAAAGGATTAAGTTTCTGTTCGGCAGACCATTTTTCAATTTCTTTGAGATAAGGAAATGGATAACGCGCTTGCCAGTAAATGATTTGTTTACTTAAGGCTTGATATTGTGCTTGTTCTGCGGGTGTTTCCCTATCTTCCAATTTAGAAATTATATCTATTCCCGAAAGATTTTCTCCCCTTGCCAGACGCATCAAGCCTTCAGTGAATTGTTCGGCAACTGTAGGCTGTTTTTTATTGAGAAATTCGGTTTCCCATTGCAGCCAAGCATCACGGTCTTGTCCTAATAAATACAATTCTTTGAAAGTATCTGAACCAGCCGTGGGAACTGGGCGCAGGTGAGGAACGACTTCAGGAGTAAGTTGGCGGACATTGTTAAAGTTACCAACATTTAGCCCCAAAATATTAGCTGATCGCCAAGCATAATAAGATTGAGGAAACTGGCTAATTACGTACTCAAAGGCAGTTTTAGCTTCTTGTTGTTTGCCAAGTTTTATCGCCCATTTACCTACCCAAAATCCGGCTCTGGGAGCCAAAATGCTGTTAGGGTTATTTGTGGTAATTGGTTGCGCCCATTCCCAAGCGGTGACGTAATCATTAGCTTTGGCTTTATCTAGGGCAATTTTCCAGCGATATTCTGCGGCTTCATCGGAGTTACCATACTTGCCCAGAAGTAAATCCCAGGCTTGTTGTGCCGATTTTTGATCGTTCAGACCTGGAAGAATTTTAGCTTTGGTAGCTAGGGCTGTGGGGGCTTGTTCGGGGAATTGGGCGATGACTTGGTTGAGATATGGTATGGCATCTTTGCGGGTTTTTGCCATATCTGCCAAGCGTAACAATGCAGTTCCCGTTTCTTGCGCTTCAGGGAATTGCTGTACTAATTGTTTGTATGTGGCGATCGCTTTTTCTCTTTCTTGGCTTTGACCACCTATCTGCAACCCGCGTCCTATGCGGTAAAGACTTTGAGATGTTTTCGGTGCTTGAGTATAGGCGATCGCCGCTTTGCGAAATTGGGTATTTTCCCAATAAGCTGTGCCAATTATTTCCCAATCTGCGGGTTTGAGATTGGGCTGTTTCACCAGCTGATCTAATATCCCAACTATTCCTGGTTGATTGTAAGCATATTTCGCCAAGATTAATTTTAACCGGGGCTGATTGGGATTTTTTTGCAAGCGCTGGCGAATAATTTCCCAGGTGAGGGGATGGGAAGGAAATTGAGCGATCGCCGTATCTTGAGTTTCTGGTTGACCAATTAAATACAGTGCTTTCGCCGCCGCCGCCTCTTTAGGATACAATTTCAGAACTTTTTGCCGCAGATCCGAAGCCTTGCCTTGTTCGCCTAAAATATCTTGTGCTTGGGCCTGTTTCAGCAATATGTAGGGCGCTAACACGGGATAGTCTTTTTCCAATTCTGCCAGTAAATCTATGGCTTGTTGGGCATCTCTAGTTTCAAGTAAATCACTGGCTAAAAGATAGCGGGCGCGATTGCGGTCATCTGAAGCGAATCCTTTGGCGATCGCTTCTAATTTTCCTGCTCTTTCCACTGGAGATTGCGCTACCAATGGGAATACAGCCGATTTGACTTTATTCGCTTCTGATAGCTGTTCTGGCTGATTTTTGCTTATTTTGAGCCATTGACCCAATGTTTTGCCAATCTCAGGTGCGGACACCATTGCCCCAGCTGAAAAGGCAAATACTGCCGCGCCAATAATTAAAGGAACCTGGTTTTTCTTAAGTTGCTTCAGCATTGATACCCGCTGAAAATTTTTGATGAATTTTTGAAACTCTAGCACTGTTAGCCAGAAGTGTTAGCAATTTTTAATTTTTGCGACCTTCTAATTTTACATAAGGAATTTCCATAATACATCTGTTTGATTTATTCAGCCATAACCTATACAGAGTAAGGCTTTGAGCAAATTTTATCGGTGGTTTATTCGCCAAACCCTCCAATTGTAACTGGAGTTTTCCAAAATGCGATCGCCGATAATTCCCCTCGCTCACTATACACTTAGAGGGATGATTCCGCGTTTATGTTGCACTTTCTACATATAGAATTCCTAATTTATTTCTCAGAAAAAATAAGTAGACCCTTATTCCTTCTTTCCTCTTCTCCTTTCTCCGTTCTTTTTTCCCTATCTTTACAAGTAATTCATTAATCAAATCCCATTACTATAATTACTCTTACTGCATCTAGCAAAAGTATAAAATATATAAATTTTAATTATTTCATTAGTGTGAATATTAAGTACCTAGAAAAGCATGATGTTTGTCTATATCTTGAAAATTTAGGCTTTTAACATAATCAATCATGTCACACTTATATAAAAAGGTGTATATCTAGACAGGTACGAATTCTTCAACTATCACGGTAAGCTATTGAAAATTCCAGCTAATTTAGCCAATCAATTGTTAAATTAGCTGCTCATTTTTAGGTGAGAAATTAGCGATGACTGTGCAAATAAATTCTTTTAAAAAACAAATCCCTGTGGCGGCTAATTTAGCCACTGATCCTATCACTAAAAAAGCCCGTTACGTTCCCATACATCATCGGCGAATTCTCTGCATCTTCCCCAAGTATAGTCGCTCTTTTGGCACGTTTCATCATGCTTATCCATTGATGGGTAATGTTCGGGCTTTTATGCCGCCCCAAGGGATTTTGATTGTGGCTGCTTATTTACCCCAAGAATGGGAAGTACGCTTTATTGATGAAAATTTGTACCCGGCCAAAAAAGCTGATTATCAATGGGCGGATGTGGTGATTGTGAGTGGGATGCACATCCAAAAACCGCAGATTAATCAAATTAATCAACTGGCTCACCGCGAAGGCAAAATCACAGTTTTGGGAGGCCCTTCGGTGTCTGGTTGTCCAGAATATTATCCTGATTTTGATATTTTACATTTAGGTGAATTGGGCGATGCCAGCGTAAGCCTGATTGAGTATCTTGACCAAAATCATACACGTCCGCCACAACAAATTCGGTTTGAAACTCAAGAACGTTTACCCTTAACTGAGTTTCCTACTCCGGCTTATCATTTGGTGAATCTCAATCATTATTTTCTGGCCAATGTCCAGTTCTCTAGCGGTTGTCCTTATCGCTGTGAGTTTTGTGATATTCCTGAACTCTATGGCAGAAATCCACGCATGAAAACCCCAGAGCAAGTTTTAGCGGAACTTGATGCGATGCGTCAATCGGGGAATTTAGGTGCAGTATATTTTGTTGATGATAACTTTGTTGGCGATCGCCGCGCCGCGATGCAGTTATTACCTCACTTGATTGACTGGCAAAAGCGCAATGGTTATCCGATTCAATTTGCTTGTGAAGCAACTCTCAACCTCGCGCAAAGTCCAAAACTGTTGGCGATGATGCGTGAAGCCTATTTTTGTACAGTATTTTGTGGGATAGAAACCCCAGAACCAGAGGCACTGCACTCTATTTCTAAAGACCAAAATCTCAGTATGCCAATCTTAGAAGCTATTAAGGTTTTGAATAGCTATGGTATGGAAGTTGTCTCAGGCATCATCATCGGCTTAGATACAGATACACCAGAAACCGCAGACCGAATTCTCGAATTTATTCGGCTGTCACAAATTCCGATGTTGACAATCAACCTGCTTCACGCTCTACCGAGGACTCCTTTATGGCGGAGATTAGAAGCAGAAGGGCGGCTCGTCTTTGATGAAAGTCGGGAATCAAATGTGGAGTTCTTGCTACCTTATCAGCAAGTTGTGGAAATGTGGCGACGTTGTATTACACAAGCATATCAGCCAGAATTTTTATATCAGCGATTTGCCTACAATATGGAACAAACCTACCCCAACCGCATTGCTGTACCTAACAGCCCTGCACGGACTTCTTGGGCAAATATTCGCAAAGGCTTAACTTATGTAATTAATATTTTGCTGCGTGTTGGTGTTTTGGGTAACTATCGTCAAGTTTTTTGGCAAATGGCTAAACCAGCGCTGAAATCAGGAAATATTGAGAACTTAATTCATGTGGGACTGGTGGGACATCATCTAATTAAGTTTGCTCAAGACTGTGCCACAAACGACGAATCAGCCTCTTTTTATTCCCAAAAAATTCGTTCTTAGGCTCACACCCAGATAATAAACCTCTTGCATGAATCAGATTGTGCCTACTTACTAACAAGTTAATTTTTCAAACCTTTTTGCGCCTGTGCGTGAGGCTTAAAATTCGTGTTTTCTAACATTCGTGCAAAAAATCTAATCAAAGGGTGGGCAATGTCCATAATGTAAAAATCAGGTAAGAAACAAATTAAACCCATTGCCCGCCTGACTTCAATGGCAAAGAATTCACTCAAGCCAAGCCTCATAAACGCAACATTTCGCAATAAAGTCAGGAAAGTTTGACATCTATTAAATTCGAGTAAATGTACTCATTGCATATTTTTTTGCCACATTATCTTGCTGATATAAACAGCTAAAATCTTTACTAGATAAAGATTACACGGATTTGGCTATTGGTAAAATATGGGTATGTTCAGGTGACTAATATCGTGTGGCGAGGATGATATATACCGATAAAACAACCGTGAATCTCCCACCTCAATAGGGGAGATTCATTCTCATAATTCATGCTTGACAAAAAATAAAATATTTTCCCGCCTTAATTAATCAGGATTTTGGCTAATTCGCTTCTGCACAAATTGCTCGACACAGCTAAATTTACAGCAAGTTCATAGATTTAGTGATCTTCGAGTTTGAGGAATTTAGCAAACTATTGAATTCTCCAAAGTAAACCTTTACCTTGCTAATTAAGAGCTATCTCACAGCATTTAAGTTTTTAGGAAATTACTCTTATGATGACTGAATCTATACTTACCGCCGTAGAAACTACCAAAGAAACCTGCATTGAATGTCACACTATTTGTATTGATACCCTCAAATACAGCAAAAATCATGGAGGTCAACATCTGGATATGGCCATGATGTCTATGATGCGTGACTGTGCCGAAATGTGCATGATGTGCGTCAATATGATGAACGACGGTTCTGAGTTTATGGGTAATACTTGTAGCTTATGTGCAGAAATGTGCGATCGCACAGCAATGGCTTGTGAGCAGATGAGTAACAATGCCACAATGAGATATTGTGCTGCTATTTGCCGTAAATGTGCCGAACATTGCAAAGCAATGGCGCTCAATTCTGCTTCTTATTTCCGCAGAGCCAGTTTAATTACAGAAGATGCACTTTTATCTCGCTAATTTCACAAAACACAACCTCATAAAAAAAGCGGCGATATCATGACTAATATCGCCGCTTAACTTATTTAATTTCAATCATTGATAGCATTAGGCGTTTGGATATCAAAAAACTTGAATTAACTGATAGCCTTGTACTGTCCCGATAATGCGATGAGGACGAGATAAATCAGGAGAACTTTGTAAATATATCCAAGCGTAGCTAGAAGCTGGTAGTTGAGAAATTGTATCTAACCTCTTTCCATGAATAGGGGTGTAAAAATTTAAGAGAACAGCATTTTTACCATCAAGCTTGACAAAGTAAATTGGCTGACTGTGCAGAATTGAGGCGATCGCAGGTTCTTGAAAAAACTTTCTAAACGCTGGGTTATAATCACCAATTAATCCCAAACTACCAGCCACAGCTAAACCTAACCAACAGGGAATCAACCAACCAGCTAACCAATAACGCGCTGTGAGAAACTTGTAACCAAAGTGGTGACGACAAATCCACACGACAGGTAAAATTAACCAACCTAACCCGACAATTAAGCCAAAGGCTGCATATTTATGGATATCTGCATTACCCCAAATTAAAATGTATATCCCTGCTAACAAAAGTAAAATAGCTAATCCACCAAAGCCATAACTCAAGTTACGGGGAAGGTTTCTGGGTGATTGTGTCTTCTCGTAAGTTTTGCCTAACCAATCTAAACCTAAAGCTGCTAACAAAGCAATGAAGGGATAAAGGCTAAGACTATAGTGTGATAAACGGGTTGAGAAAATACTTAATTCTGTAAATAAAGCTATCGGGAAGCCAACTAATAATAAATGATAATTAGGAATGGGACGACGGAACGCTACAACAAAACCTAAAAGACTAAAAAATGTCCAAGGAAATGCTTTTAAAGGTACATTCCAAAAATAAAATATGATACCGTTTCCTTTTCTTTCTTCAGAACCGAGTTGAAAAACAAACTGCAATAAAGCCTCTAAACTATTACTACCATAACGCTGCCAACTAAACCATAACCAAATCAAAGTCGGGATAAAACCTAATATTAAACCTAAATATAAAATGGGGCTACTAAGATGACGGTGGCGGCGATGTTCACCAATGAGATAAGGTAATAATGCCATAGCCGGCAAAAAAATCATAAAGCTTCTGACTAAGAATCCCAGTCCTAAACATAAACCCGCCAGAAGTTGCCAAAAATTAGTATATTTGGGTTGTAATTCAGCTTTAAGTAAAGAAAAAATTGCGAGTAATACTAAAAAAATCATCGGCACATCAGGTGTGCCTAAACGGCAATATTGCAACCAAAGAAACTCTACGCTCAAAATAGCAGCAGCTAACCAAGCTAATTTTTGATTGAGGATAATTTTACCGATTTCATATATTAAGAATAAGCAGAATATTCCAGCGATCGCACTGGGAATTCTTGTACTAACTTCACCTATGCCAAATAATGTATAAGCACTGGCGATCAGCCAATAAAAACCAGGGGTTTTATGATGCACAGTACCCCACGGCGCTATCCAATCACCAGAATCAAACATCCGCCGCGCCCGCCAAGCATAAAGCCCTTCATCATGTGCCATCAGGCTATTTTGCCCAGAGGTAAATAATAATAAAGGCAGTAGCCAAATTAACAAGCTGATATAAGGAAATGCGGCTGATAAGCGAAATTGTCGCCAAATAGATTGCAACAAATGTGATTTATATAACATTTAATCAAAAATGAGTGCTGTTAACTTTATTGAGACTGATTTTATTAAAATATGTAACAGAATGCTTGGGCATAAGAATATCGAAAGTTGCACCAAGTTTGTCAAAAACTTTTCCAAAATAAACATTTATGCTACTTAGACCAAATCAACGCGAAAAATTAGATGATACCAATGATCAGCTATTTTATGCTTATCCCCGGTTTGTTACTCATGTTGATGATGGGTTTATTCAACAGCTAACAGATTTGTACCGCGATCGCCTCCAACCCAACACCCGCATCCTTGATATGATGAGCAGCTGGGTATCTCATTTACCAGAAGAAATGGAGTTTGCCCATATTGAAGGACACGGACTCAATGCTGAGGAACTAGCAAGAAATCCGCGTTTAAATCATTACTTTGTCCAAAATCTCAACGATAAACCCCAAATCCCTCTAGCAGATCAAGATTTTGATGCTGTTCTCATCTGCGTTTCTGTGCAGTACATACAATATCCCGAAGCCATATTTTCGGAAATTTACCGCATTCTCAAACCCAGTGGTATTGCGATTATCAGTTTTTCTAACCGGATGTTTTTTCAAAAAGCGATTCAAGCTTGGCGCGATGCTTCCGAAACCACCAGAGTCGAATTAGTCAAGCACTACTTCAACTCAATATCGGGATTTACTACTCCTGAAGTGATTGTTCGCCAATCAACAACGCCCTATTTTTTACAGTTAATGGGTATTGGCGCGGGAGATCCTTTTTATGCTGTGATTGCTCATCGCAATTCCAACTCATAATTCTACCCAAAAAAACAAAGAGACGGGAAATTTCCCGCCTCTTTAAATAAATTTATGAAAAATAGCGTTTTAAAAATTTATTTATGCCAATAGCCAAGGTAGTTAGGACATCGATAGATGATAACAATTAGACATCACCGATAACTTGTCCCCTACTCTATTACAGGCTCGATAAAAGTCCAAAAACACCGTGTCCTGTAAATACTTCTAACGCTATCAGCGAGATAAAACCAATCATTGCTAAACGGCCATTGAGTAATTCTGAATATGGTGTAAAGCCAGTGCGATCGCCTTGTTCATCTACATAAATTTTTGGCTCAACCGCAAAGTTGTTCATTTTGCCCTGATCATCCACTATCGAACCACTACTACGCATGAAATTTTCCTCAGTTACTTGCTGATGTAAAGAAGTGTAACTTTTAAATTAACTTTTGTAAAGTATCTGAGTCTATCCAAAGTTATATGATGATGGATTGAGTTTTTAGCCATGTTTCATACACAGGCTTTCATCCTCCTTTGTACCTAGTCTGAGAAAACCCATGCAGCGATTCCGAGTAGAGGTTATTACCAAAACACCAAATCCCCAGCAAGTAATTTATGCTGCGATGCACCAGGACTATACCGACGCATTTGTGGTTGATGAACGAGACTCATGGCCTTCGGAATCACAATGCGGTGAAGTGATTGTTAAGCGGCTGTTAGCAGGAGAACGGGGACACTACGGGCCGTTAGAACATCCGCAAATTGTCTTCAACTGCGGCTATTTTCCTCACAGCGTCATGCAACAAGCGCGTACTCATCGCGTAAGCGTGAGTTTTGATGTACAATCTTTCAGATATACTGGAAATCAATTTATACAAGTAATAGAAGGCAAAAAAGATATCGAAGATGTATTCTATCTGCGTCCTGTGGGTTATTACACAGATAGACAAGGCAAAAAATATTACTACTCACCAGAGCAACGCGCCGCAGATTTAGAGTGGTGTATGGAAGCGGCGAAACGATATGCAGCGAGTTTTGCGGCGGGAATGTCTGAAGAACACGCTAGAGGGATAGTACCGTTTGATTATCGCCAACATTTTGTAGTGAGCTTTAATCTCAGGTCATTTCTGCATTTTTGTGACCTGAGAAATAAAAAAGATGCCCAACTAGAAATTCAGAAATTGTGCGAATTAATGTGGCCGCATTTTGCTGAATGGACACCGGCGATCGCACAATGGTATGAAAAGCAGCGTTTAGGTAAAGCTCGACTAGCACCTTAGTATGCAGTGGCGCAGGGGGGTAATATGTTTTCCAGTATGTGTATCAGCTATTCCCACTCCCTACGCCCTGAACAATTTACTCAACCACCTCATTCACTGGGAACCTATCAATTAATTGCATCGCACGGTAAGCATTACGCTGCAAAATTTCTGGTAGATGGGGAACGTGGGGGATTTGGGATAATAAATCCAAAGTGCGGCGTAAAATTCTCACGACATCGCCTTCATCTAAGGTGGTGTGGCTGCATAGTTCTGTCCACTCCATACCTAATGCCCACTTTTCGACAATGGCAATAAGCTCAAATTCTAACCAGATGGGCAGTGCTACATTGTATCGCCGTTGCAGTTGGAACATTTGACGACGAATGTTCCGCAGTTTCGCTAAAGCCTCGGCTACTTCCTGACTCAAATCAAAGTTGACTCGACTATCAGGACGTGGGGTTTCTGTGACTAAAGCGGCTATGGCTGCGGCTAAATGGTGGGGATCTAATTGGTTAAGTTGACCACTAGCAAAGACCAAACCCAACCACAGTTCATTTTCTCCCCGAATAGCTGCGGCAATTCGCCCTAATTCTGTGGGTACTAGGTTATCCAAACAGCCGAATTGTTGCAAAATCGTAATTAAATTGAGAAATTCTTCCCAATGACGTTGTGATTGTTGCTCGACTTGCTCTTGCAGTTGTTCAAGTTCGGCTTCGAGTTCCACATAACGCGCTCGACGTTTAAAAATTGTCGAGGCATTACCTGATTGACGCAAAGGATGATTTTCTATTTGTTCTTCAATAGCGGTAACGCGACTGAGTTGTTCTGCTACTTCTGGTGACAGATGAAAAGGTTCTCCGGGTTCGGGAATGCTTTGGGCGATCGCTGCTGTTTGTTCATTCCCACGGTAAGATTGTCCTGGCTTGAACAGCAACTCTGGAGGCGGTAACATATCTGCTGGCACATCTAGCCGGGGCATTTCTGCATGTAAATTCATTACATCTTCAGTTGTCGCCACATACCAACGGTTATCTTGCCCTAAACAAACAAAATAAGGTGTTTGTGCTAAACCAGGGCTTTTACCAACTAAAACTGCCGTTATGGGTGTAGATACTGTAATATTTTTGCCTTTAAGGCTTAACAGTGTTCCAGAAACAGCAAAGCCCAACATCATTACCAATTCTTCTTGACGATCATCTTGGGCTTGTTGTTGTAGAGTTTTTAATAACTGGCGTTCTACTTTCAGACGTTGCCGCAATTTCTCATAAACGGCGATTTCGCTTTCATCTACGGCGGCGATTTGTTCCTGGAGTTGGGCTAGTTGCTCTTGCAGTTCGGCAATTTCATCGTATTCTGGTTTGAGGTGTAGGTTAGCTATATACTGCCCAAAACTGCGTTCTACTAGTTCTCTGGCTTGCTCTATGGTGTGAGTTTGCAGTAAGTTCAGCACCATACCATAGCTAGGTGTAAATTGGCTAACTAAAGGGTCTGCCTTAGAGGTAGCCAGATAAGCTGCTTCTTTAGATCCTTCAAAGGGCGTTTGGACTGTCACCACATAACCTTGCTTATCCATACCTCGACGACCAGCCCGGCCTGCCATTTGCAGAAATTCCGAAGCATTTAATAAGCGGTGTCCAGTATCGGTACGCTTAGACAGGGTGGAAATAACTGTGGTACGGGCAGGCATATTAATGCCTGCGGCTAAAGTTTCGGTCGCAAATACTACCTTAATCAATCCCTGCTGGAATAGTTCTTCCACTAGCACTTTCCACGCAGGTAAAATCCCGGCATGGTGGGCTGCAACCCCGCGATAAAGGGGGGCAATTTGTCCCGAACGTCCAGCTTCAGGGTTACGGTTTAAAAAATCGTCGATTTGCTCGCGTAATATTTGTGACTCTTGACCATTAACTAACCATAAATCACCTACTTCTGCCACGGCTTTATCGCATCCCCGGCGACTGAAGATAAAGTAAATGGCGGGAAGCATATCTCGTTGTTGTAGCTGGCTTAAGGTATAGATGATACCTGGCGCTTCTGGTCTACCGTTTTTACCTCTATCCCCTTGTCCTTTGCGGTGTTTCTTAACCAGACGGGGATTAATTTTGTTCTTGCTCTCATTCAACAAAGGAAACAGACCTTTGGGATTACAAAAGTTAAATTCCAAGGGTACTGGGCGGAAATCAGAATAAATTAGGTCGGTGGGGCCGTGGACGTGATTTAACCAATCTGTTAGTTGTTCGCTGTTGGCAACTGTAGCGGAGAGGGCTACTAGTTGGACTTCACGGGGACAGTAGATAATTGATTCTTCCCACACTGTACCGCGTTGGCGATCGTTCATGTAGTGGCATTCATCTAACACCACTGCTTCCACATCTACCAAGGAAATGCCAACTTGCCCAATGGGTGTGCCATAGAGCATATTGCGGAAGATTTCTGTGGTCATCACCAAAATTGGTGCATCTCTGTTAATTGACGCATCGCCAGTTAACAGTCCCACCAAATCGGCACCAAATTTTTCACGGAAATCGCGTAATTTTTGATTCGACAGCGCTTTTAGGGGCGTGGTGTAGAATACACGCTTTCTTCGCGCTAGGGCGCGATAAATAGCGTATTCTCCGACTAATGTTTTGCCCGAACCTGTGGGCGCACATACAACTACGGAGCGTCCAGCGTTAAGGGACGCGATCGCATCTTTCTGAAACTGATCCAGATCAAAGGGAAATATCGACCCTAAGTTAATTTCTGGAGACGGTGCGGGATAATTCACTCAATCACATTTGCAACCAGACTGTTTACTATATTAACGGGTCTTTTGTCAACTTCGGCAATAATCATTATAGACAATAGGCGGGAGGCAGGAGGCAGGAGGTGAAGCAGTCGCAGTCTTGGCGCTTTGCGTCGATTGCGAACTGCTGAACCCGGAGGGCAGGATGATGAAATTTCATACTTCATACTTCATACTTTTATTTCCCCAATTCTTGCGATCGCACTGTAGCGGCTTTGACTGCTTCAATTAAAGCGGAACGAAATCCAGCTTTTTCTAATTGGCTAATACCAGCAATTGTTGTCCCACCAGGACTAGTAACTCGGTCTTTCAATTCTGCTGGGTGCATTTTACTATTGTGCAGTAATTGTGCGGTTCCCAAGACTGTTTGTAGGGCGAGTTGATTGGCAATACCCCTGGGCAAACCTGCGGCGACTCCGCCATCGGCTAAAGCTTCTACTAAGATAGAGACGTAAGCGGGGCCGCTACCAGATAGTCCCGTGACTGCATCCATCAAGCTTTCAGAAACTTCCACAACTTCTCCCACTGCGGAAAATATTTGCAAAGCTTTTTGGTGGTGTTTGGCGTTGGTGTATGCGCCTAAACAAATTGCTGTGATCCCTGCTCCCACTGTGGCTGGGGTATTAGGCATGGCTCTAATAACTGGGAGTTGGGGAAATGCTGCTTCTAGGTGATATAAAGGCACTCCTGCCAAAATCGAAATCACCAAAGGTGAGTGTTCTACCGAAATAATATCTGCTAATTCTTGAGCGATCGCGCTAAATACTTGCGGTTTCACAGCTAAAAATATGACTTCCTGCGCTTGGCAAAACACCAAGCTATTATCTGCTGTTACAGTCACATCATATTGCTGCTGTAAAAAATTTTGCCGCGCCCCTTGGGGTTCGCTGACGATTACTTCTGAAGGTTGGTAGATGCCATCTGTAATGAGGCGGGATAACAGCGCTTCTCCCATTACCCCACCACCAATTAAGCCAAATTTTTTAGTCATTAGTTCATGGTCAATAGTCCATAGTTAATAGCCTAGAGTCAAAAACTTGGGACTCTGAACTTTTGACTCTGGACTATTAACTAATTTAAACTTATTGTGCCATGCGATTCGGTTCATTTCCCCAGTTTGGTGTGGCAGTTGGGGCAGTGCGTACAGGACGAGCCGGCGGTTGTGGTACTTCATGAATAACTCCACCTTGGGTGCTGACTTGCACACAGCTTGGCGTAAACAAAAAGATGCTTTCTCCAATTCGTTCTTGATGTCCATCTAATGCGTAAGTTCCACCAGCAACAAAATCAACGGCACGTTGTGCTTGATCTGGATCCATGATTGTCAGGTTGAGTACTACTGACTTCCGCTCACGCAAGGCTTGAATTGCCTGGGGCATTTCTTCAAATGTACGAGGCTCAAGTACTAATACTTCCGAAATCCCGTTCACTGCTCCTGGCATACCAATTACGTTCCCCATCGTAGACTTTGATCCTGTTGCTACATCATTACCCATTGTAGACATGGGTTCCCGCCAACGTCGATTCTGTGTAGTAGCTTCTGCGGGCGCAGGTTGAGGATTTTCCTCTTGATACAGATTTTGGTAGTTATCTGTATCGGGTTCTTCCTCGTAATATTCGTATTCTACCTGCTCGTTTAGCCCTACGAAGTCTCGAAGTTTAGAAAAAATATTGTTCATTTGGTACGCTCCTGATGCAAATTACCTTTATCGATTTGGCTGTTAGTTGATGTAGCCACTAAAGATCACTACAAGGGACGAACAATCTAGTAATCTTATCGTTGTTTGTAGCTTCTATTACAACTATAGATAATGAACTGACGCTTTTGTAAACGCCTGTACCTTAACCTAGATACAATAATGAGTCAAGATTATATCCCAAAGATTTTAGGATATAAAGCTTAACTACAGGTTTTTTTGATTATTCGTTACTTTTTTTAATATTTTTTTAGTGTTTTATTGTACCAGTAGTCTAGGAAAATTATCTGTATTTTCTACCTAGAGCTACTGCTACAAATAGTGAAGAATTGCTGTCCGAGAAATTAATGGCGATCGCCGAATAAAATAGTTCCCAATCTTACCATCGTTGCGCCAGCTTGTACTGCCAGTTGATAATCGCCAGACATCCCCATTGAAAGATGCTCTATGTGAATATTCGGCAAGTTTTGTAACTGGATCTCTTTCGCTAACTGGTAAGTGCTATTAAATACATTCATGATTTCCGCCTCAGTCAACTCCAGAGGCGGAATTGTCATCAATCCCTGAATTTGTAAAAACTGGCACTGGTTAAGTTCCCCTAAGTCAGCCAGTAATTCTGGAACACTCCAACCAGATTTTTGTGGGTCGGGAAGTATTTTGACTTGCAGACACACTTTAGGGCTGATTCCTAGCTGCTGTGCTAATTGATTTAAGCGCTGTGCCAGCTTCAAATTATCGACAGAGTGAATCCACTCAAATAATTCCAGTGCCTTTTTGGCTTTATTACTTTGTAAATGTCCAATAAAATGCCAAGTAATATCTGATAAGTCTTGCAACTGAACTTGTTTACTGGCTGCTTCTTGGATACGACTTTCGGCAAAATCACGAATGCCGGTGTTATAAGCTAAACGAATTACCTCCGCCGAAACTTGCTTACTGACAGCAATTAACCTGACAGATGTGGGCAGTGAGGAGCGAATATAGGCAATACGTTCGTCAATCGAACTACTCATTGGAAGGTGCGTTGGAAAACACTCTGAAGCTGATCGTACTCCTGAGATTGACCATTGCGTCGCAAGGTACGCAAACGATTTTCCAACATCATTCGCGCCTCTGTCCGTCCAATGGATTGAAATTTAATCCCTTTTACGTCGTTTGTGACCAGAAAAAATAATCTTTGGGCATAAAGTGTAGTGAACATATCTTGGTTATCGTCAACCATACAGATTCGATAAAGTAAGCCCCAAGTTGGATGATTTATGTAAATTTCGGAGGTTTCTGAAGTCATTTAGGAATCAAGGTAGGAGTATGAATATTTATTCGTAGTTCTAGATAAACATTCAGACGATGATCATACTATTCGTCAGAATATTTAGTTAAAACTACTTCAATTGAGTAGCTTCTGCCATTACATAGCAGTTATGAAATCATTAATCTGATGCCTACTAGGCAAATGAAGCTAATAGTTAGGAGAAGGTAAAGGCACACAAGGGTTGATGAGACTTGGATAACTCGGACTTATTGGCGATGGACAACACAAAAAATCTCTACTTTTTGTTGAGTTTTGCCGATCGGCAAAAGATTTACCCTCTAAAGTAATAGCCAAAGCTGACTTGCAAATTGATGTTGGCGCTGGCTTCTCTCCATGTTGCCATAATTATTATTCTGTGGCACAAAATAACCAACAATTGCCAACTACTGGTAATTTATGATTTTTAGGGCTGCTAGTTGTGCCTGTGCTTTGTGCAGAGATTCGTACCATTCTTTTTCAGGATCACTGTCTGCCACAATACCTGCTCCCACTTGTCCCCAAACAGTTCTGAGTGCTGTTAGCGGTAGCGGGGCGTTCAGCCCGTGCTGAGTCAGAGATTCTTTCCCTGCCCCCTGCCCCTCAACTGGAGATGCTGGAGCTAACAGCAAGGTACGAATTAAGATATTCAAATCCAAGTTGCCGCGCCAGTCGAGATAGCCGCAGGAACCGTAGAATAGGCTACGCCGCACAGGCTCTAGTTCTTCGATAATTTCCATACAGCGCACTTTTGGACACCCTGTGATCGTGCCACCAGGGAACATGGCACGAATTAAATCAACGGCGCTCTGGTCGGATTTTAAGGTACCTTGAACGTTGCTGACAAGGTGCATAACGTGGCTATAGCGCTCAATTGTGAGCAATTCATCAACTTTTACTGTTCCCCATTCACAAACTCGCCCTAAATCATTGCGTTCTAAATCCACCAGCATGATGTGTTCTGCCCGTTCTTTGGTATTACTAAGAAGTTCTTGTGCCAGTTGATTATCTTGTTCTGGGGTAGCACCACGCGATCGCGTTCCGGCAATTGGTCGAGTCTCGGCTTGCTGATTTTGTAATAGCACCAACCGTTCTGGTGAACAGCTGACTACTTCACCCCAAGGAGTCTGCCAGTAGCTGGCAAAAGGTGAAGGATTGATTTTTTGTAATGTTTGGTAAATTGACCAGCCAGAGGCCTTTGTAGATGCGGCAAATCGTAAAGAAAGATTCGCCTGAAAGATATCTCCAGCCTGAATATATTTTTTGGCGCGGTTGACTGATGTTTCATAATCTGACTGCGATGTGAAGAACTCAGGGGCAAAACTGATGGGTTTATCTTGTGAAGAGGTAACTTGGTAGAGTGAATTCCCTGATTTTTTCTCTTCTAAAAGAATTTTTAACCTATCTACATCATTAATGTCACTACCTGCTATCCAAAGAATTTGTTCAACATGATCCAAAATCGCGAATGATTCTGGTTCATACCAAAAAGCTACGGGAAAGGGTAAGGTATCAGATTTAGCAAAAGGTAACTGTTCAATTTCCCAAGCTACATCATAGCCAAGCCATCCTAGCCAACCGCCTGTGAAGGGGAGATGAGCAGGGAAGGGGGCAGGGGGGGCAGGGGGGCAGGGGTGTAGGGGAGGATGAGTGAAAAGTTTCTTCCCCTATACCCCTACTTTGTAGCAACTCTTCCAAAAATGGGAAAACATTACCTAATTCGGGTGTCCACATCTGCGGTACACCATTCACTATCCTAGGAGCGCCTGCACAGATAGAATAGCGACTGAGTTGGGGTTGTTTCGTTGGGTTTGGGTAGGGACTTTCTAGAAGAGTAGCGATTCCTGATGGTGTTGTTGGGAGAAATAAGGCTGCGAAAATTTCCGCGCCAGTTTGATTTTCTAGGGGGAGCGATCGCCAATGCCAAGGCTTGGTTATCATAAGTGAACAGCTTAAAATTTATTACCGGAAATTACCCGCACTCCCCAGAATAAAGTTAAAGTGGCGATTGCCAACCAATCCCATCTTTTGAGTCGTAATTCATGCCACTGGACTTTGTGTTCGTTAGGGCTAGTAAAACCACGCACCATCATCGCATTCGCCATTTGGTCTGCCCTTAACAGCAAATTTTCTAACAGTCTTTCGGCAACAATCATCCACACTTTGACTGCACCTTTTAACCCTAGTTTTTTCCAATTAATCGCCCTTGTCATCACAGAACGAATCAAATTCTGGACTTCTTCCAAAACCAGAGGAATAAATCGCAAGGATAAAGTTAAAGTCAATGTAATTTCTGTTACAGGTATTTTGAGTCTGCGTAAGGGCTGCATAATGCTTTCAATCGCTGCCGTAATTTCTTCTGGCGCAGTTGTCAACAAATACAAGTTAGTACTATAAATCACCGTAAATAAAATTGTACTCAGACGCACTGCTAAATCTAAGGAATGACGGGTGATTTTAACTGGCCCTTGGTGAAATAGGATGTATGAGTATTTTTTAGTGCTAAGTGGGGAGTGTTGAGTGCTGTTAGTGGGGCGTTCAGCCTGTGCTGAGTTAGGAGTTAGGATTTGTTCATTAGCAGGGAGACGAGACTGATAACTTACGCCTAAGCCATCGGGGCTAACTGCGGCAATAAATAAGACTAAAACTGTGAGTGTTAATAACCAACCTAATTGTTGCTGCCAAACGCGGCGGGGAATTTTGGCAAATAAGGTAAAAATAATCAACAGTACAACTAACAAGATGCGCCATTCATTAGTTGCAAAACTATAACTGGTTAAAAAACTCATCAACCAAGCAATCTTGACGCGGGGATCAAGTTTATGCAGCCAAGTTTGCGGTTGTTCTAAGTATAGGCCTAGTGGTAGCGATCGCAGTAAATCCATAAGATAAGGCAAAAGTTAAAAGGTAAAAGGCAAAAGTTAAAAGGGCGTTGCATAAATGTGGGATGAAATCATAAAATTCCGTTTTTAAAACTCTTGCGCCTTTGCGTGAGACAAAAATCATCCACGTAATCAGCAACGCCGTAAAAAGATAAAATTTTGCCTTTTTACTTTTTACTTTTTACTTCATTACACGCGAGTTGCGCGGTTGACATTACCACTTTCCATATCACGTACTTTTTTACTCCGCCAGAGTAGACGAATGGGTGTACCTTTAAAACCTAGTTGTTGGCGGAATTGCCTTTCGATATAACGACGGTAGTTGTCGTTAAAACGTTTGGCTTCGTTCACAAATAGGGCAATTGTCGGTGGTTGGCTGGTTACTTGTGTACCATAATAAATTTTGCCTTGACGGCCACCGCGTGAAGTTGGTGGTGAGTGCCATCTGATAGCTTCTTCTAAAACATCATTAATCACCGATGTACTTACACGGCGTTTGTGTTCGACTGCCGCTTGTTTTACCAACTCTAAAATCTTTTCTACCCTTTGTCCAGTTAAGGCGCTGACAAAGATTGTCGATGCCCAGTCTGTAAAGTGTAGCCGTTCTTGCATACTTTTTTCGTAATCATAGATAGTGTGGGAGTCTTTCTCAATTGCATCCCATTTATTCACTACCACAATGCAAGCCCGACCTTCTTCAATAATCCGCCCTGCTAATTTTTGGTCTTGTTCGGTCACTCCGTCAAGGGCATCTAAGACTAATAAAACTACGTCGGCGCGGCGAATTGCTTTGAAAGCGCGGTTAATGCTAAAAAATTCCGTTCCGTAGTCTATGCTTTTCTTTTTGCGAATCCCGGCGGTATCAATCAGCCGATATTGTTGCCCATCCCGTTCGATAAAAGTGTCTATAGCATCTCGCGTTGTGCCAGAAATGGGGCTGACAATGGCTCTTTCTTCACCCACAAAAGCATTTAATAAACTTGATTTACCCACATTTGGCCGACCAATAATCGCCACTTTAATTTCGTTGGTTTCTGGTATTTCTGTAACACTTGGAATGTGTTTAATTAACTCGTCTAGTAATTCTCCTGTACCGTTGCCATGAATCGCAGAGATCGGATATGGTTCTCCTAACCCCAGTTCCCAAAATTCAGCAGCTTGAATTATGCCTTGTTCGGGAGATTCGCATTTATTCACAGCCAGCAGTACAGGCACTGGTTGTTGACGTAACCATTCGGCAATTTCTTCATCTGCCGGAGAGGGGCCTGTTTGACCATTAACCACGAAAATTGCTGCACATGCTTCTCGCAGCGCGGCTAGTGCTTGTTGGCGAATT
The DNA here is from genome assembly GCF_000316625.1 of Nostoc sp. PCC 7107. Classification (GTDB taxonomy): domain Bacteria; phylum Cyanobacteriota; class Cyanobacteriia; order Cyanobacteriales; family Nostocaceae; genus Nostoc_B. The sequence continues at coordinate 2,445,210 of NC_019676.1, forward strand.
AAGGGCAGGAATTCTGTTTCATCATTAAAGACTAAACCACCTGTATCTACCACTAAATACTCGCGATCATTCCAATAAGCAGGCATGTAAGTGCGATCGCGTGTCACACCTGGTTCGTCGTGGACAATCGCCGTTTGTTCCCCAGCGAGACGATTAACCAGGGTGGATTTGCCGACATTCGGTCGGCCGATAATTGCAACAATTGGCAGTCCCATAAAACCAGGAGTAGAGAAACAGATAGTATATCACATCCATTTATTCTATCAATTTTAATACCGGACTTAATTTTCTCCGATCGGAGAAAATTAAGTCCGAAGTGTAAAGCATTTGGCAATCAAGTCGAAGGAGATTGTGCCTTGAGAACTCGTAAGTGGTTGATAAAAGCCAGCAGATCAGCCTTTCGATGTATACGATGGTGCATATTGCTAGGCTTTTGCATTTTACTATACGCCCAGTTGATTGAACCAGATTGGATTGAAATCAATTCTTTACAACTGACATTACCCAACCTCGCATCAGAATTCAACGGCTATCGCATCGTCCAAATCAGTGATATTCATCGAGATAGATGGATGAGTCCGCAGCGTCTACAGCGGATAGTCCGACTTGTTAACCAACAAAAACCAGACTTAATTGCAATTACAGGTGATTTAGTTACACGCAATTTATCAAAATTAATCCCTTCACTGACTGTTTCTTTAGCTAAATTCACACCCAAAGATCAAACTGTAGCAGTATTAGGTAATCACGACTACGAGAATGATACGCCAGCAATTATCAAAGCCATCAAACAAAGTAACATTGTTTACTTAGGTAATGATATTTACACCCTCAAACGAGGTGGTGCTATGCTACACATTGCTGGTGTAAATGATGTGCAGATGGGGAAAAGCCGCCTAGATTTAGTGATGCAGCAGTTACCCAAAGAAGGTGCAGCAATATTATTAGCCCACGAACCAGATTTTGCTAATACTAGTTCTGCAACAGGGCGCTTTGATTTGCAACTTTCAGGACATTCTCACGGTGGGCAGATACGGTTACCATTTATCACACCGCCTATACTCCCGCCTTTTGCCAAAAATTATTACTTGGGAAAATATCAGGTAGGCAAGATGTTTTTGTACACCAATAGAGGTTTAGGAATGACGGGTTTGCATCTGCGTTTCTTTGCTCGTCCTGAAATTACTGTATTTACTTTGGTTCCGCCAAGTAATCCATCTGAGTAACTCAGTTAGAAAAATCATGGCGATGTGCGATCGCTTTGTCGTTGTTTAAACTCTGATGAAGATGCGATCGTGCTAATTGATATTGGCACTCATGATGAGGTTTATTGAAAAAAATAAAATGATGAGCTTGACTGTAGGTTGAGTGGAACGAAGTGAAACCCAAGAATGCCAAAATCTCTGGATGTTGGGTTTCGTTCCTCAACCCAACCTACTCCTGAAAATCCCAATGATGAAAAGGCATTTCAAGCTGCAATGGAAGTGTTAATAAGCCATCGTAATCCGGCTAATCGTTATCCCTACCTTTTTGAGCTAGAAAATCCTATAAATTAAAACACTTATTAATCAATATTCCATTCTTGAAAAGAATCTATAAAATATTTACAAAGAAGAGCTATTGTATTTGCTGATTTGTAAACATCTTGTTCATTTTCAAATACCCATCCACTTGGATACAAACCAAGCCAAGTAGATAAATTTATTGTAAATGGCCCAATTCTGGTTTCTGTATTGTCTTCATTCAATTTTGTAATGATATGTGAGTAATAATAGGATGAATTATTGTCAATAATGACGAAAGTAGAAATTTTCCAATTTTTAGATATTTGCTGATCGAAGCAAATATCAGCATAAAATTTTGGTTGCAGTATTTCATCTAAAGCATTTATAATGACTTTTCTAAGAAATCTTTTAGAATATTTTTTTAATCTCTTATTTTGTTCACTCAGTATTTTTCTCAAATCTTCGTTTTTTGTTTTGACATAAAAATTATTGAATATTACTTCTTCTTCATCGGTGATTTTAATACTTAAATTATTGAGAAATTCCCCTTCGGATTTTTTTATTAGTATAGGCAGTATTTTTGACTGTTCTTTCTGAGAAAACCTTGATATAACTTCTACAATTTCTCTTGCAAAGTAAGACTTCATCCCTGACAGACGTTCAAAAGCAGTTTCATATTCTTTTTCTGCTTCTTTCAATCGCCATTGATAATATTTGATTTCAAACTCATAGTAAAATAGCTTATGATTCATAGCAGGAAAACTACGATTAGTAATTCTAGTAATGTATCTTTAAATATTTGCAGAAATTTTATGCTTATCTATTGTGCTTTATCCTAATTATTGTGAGCCAGGAAGACATCAAACTGTGCTTGGTTAGAAAAAAAATTGTAGGTTGGGTGTAACGCAGTGAAACCCAACCCACCTTTAAATGAACTGTTTTGGTCGTGTCACACCACTACCATTTTCTAAATTATTCAATAAGGCATAAAGGTATCTAATCTGCCAAATACTGCCATATCTTCTGCATCTAATTCTACTGGTGTACCACTGCGAATTAATTCAGCAAAATCTTCATTAGGAACCATAATTGTCAATGTATACAAGCGACTAGAACCTGTATTTTTAATTAAATGTGTACCTGTAGGCGGCACTAGTAAACTATCTCCGGCTTTAATGGCAACTTTTTTACCATCACAAATAGCCACTCCTTCACCTTTGAGGACAAAAAACATTTCTAATGCCCATTGATGGCGATTTGCTGGGGTTTTTCCACCAACGTCAAAAATTTCTATACAACAAGTTAAAGAAGTGTTGGCGTTGGTTGAATCAAAGATAATTGCTAACCGATTAGTATCCTGGGGACTGATACGGTACGCTTGATAATCTTTAGGAGATTTAATAACAGGAATTACGCAACGAGTAGAGTACATTGATTAACCCCCTCCTGTTAATTCAGGGTGATTTAAAGCAGTGAAAATTGCTTGTGAGTCAGTGACAAAACCAAAGCATTGTTTGACGTTATATAAAGTTGCTAACCAACAATAATCGGGTGACGTTGTTGCCGTACAATCTTTAACTAAAATGCAGTCATATCCTAAAAAATTGGCATCACATAGTGTAGTTAACACACATTGATCAGCATTCACACCAGCAAAAAATATTGTATTAATTCCCAAATTTCGCAGGATACTATCTAAGGGCGTGTCCCAAAAACCACTCATGCGGTATTTGTCCACACTGATATCTTCGGGTAACTGTGGTAATTCATCAACGACAGCAGCAGCCCAACTACCTGCCATCAAAACTTTAGCACCGTTTTGCGGTAAAGGGTCGCCTAAACCAACACCATAGCCTGTGGGGTTATAAACGTGATGCGAAGCCGCACTGATATTGAGTAAGTCGGGACGATTACCCCAATTTATCCAAATTACAGGCACGTTAACATGACGCAGTTTGGGGAGTAAATTATTTAATGGTTCAATTGGTTGACGTGCGGGGGTGACATCCACGCCAATATGCGCCAACCAGCCATCGGGATGGCAAAAGTCGTTCTGCATATCAATTACGAGGATGGCAGATTTTGACAAATCAAGGCGCAGGGTTTTGGTTTCGGTTGATAAAATAACGGGTTGTGGGGTTTTGGGAGGACGAGTAATATCTGCGATCGCATGATCTACCATCCAAGCATTTGGCGCAACTCCCAAAGTCCGCAGAGGCTGATTCATAAATTGCAACACCCAACACCTTTTTCTATTTTGTAACTTGAAATGTAGTAGAGCGTTCAATTACTTAATCAAGGTTTAACTCGTGAACTTTACTATTCAAAATGTTTTAATTGCCACAGATGATGCTTACACAACTACAGATGTACAGGTTGTGGAGGGTAAAATCTCTGCTATTGCACCCAACCTTGATGTTGTGGGGACAGCAGTTAACGGGGAACACAAACTGCTACTACCCGGTTTTGTCAACGCCCACACCCATTCTTCGGAAATGTGGCAACGGGGGATTATGTCAGTTTTGCCTTTAGAATTATGGCTGGCGGAACTGTATGATTTTGCCCCCCTAGACACCGAAAAAGTTTACCTCAGTGCTTTAGGAACTGCGGTAGAAACTTTACTTTCCGGCGGTACGAGTGTAGTAGATCATCTGGTGTTAATTCCCGGACAAGAGTTAGAAACCATCGCTACTGCAGTTCGCGCTTACCGAGAAATTGGGATTCGGGCTTTTATTGCACCTTTAATTCAAGATGAATCTCTGACAGCCGGTATTCCCTCTGGGGAGACAGAACGCAATCACGAACCTTATTTTCGTTCAACGGCGGACACCCTAGACATGATTGAGGAGGCGGTGAGACAGTTTCATCGCCCAGAAGAGGGTGTGAATATCTTAGTTGCGCCTACAGGGATTCAGTTGTGTAGTGATGCTTTATTTACTGGTTGTGTTGAGTTGAGCGATCGCTATAATTTATGTCGTCACTCGCATTTGCTGGAAACCAAAGCCCAAGAAAAACTCGCCCAAGAAAAGTACGGTTGTAGTGCTGTTGAACATCTTAAACGCCTTGGGTATTTAGGCGATCGCACTTCTCTTGCCCATTGTGTTTGGTTAAATGATATTGATATTGAAATCCTCGCTGAAACTCAATCTACCGTTGTTCACAATCCTTTAAGTAATTTGCGCTTAGGTAGCGGCATTGCCCCAATTTTAAAATATCGCCAAGCTGGGGTAAATGTCACTTTTGGTTGTGATGGTGCTTCGAGTAATGATTCGCAAGATTTATTAGAAGCTATTAAAATTGGGTCTATTCTCCACAACACCACAGAACGAGATTATCAATATTGGATTACACCCCGACAATCTGTAGAAATGGCAGCTTTAGGCGGTGCAAAAGGCTTGAATATGGCAGATACAATTGGTTCTATAACTGTGGGTAAACAAGCCGATTTAGTGCTTTATGACTTGACAACTTTATCATTACTGCCCCGGACAGATCCCATCGGTTTATTAGTTTTAGGACGACCTACTAATGTTGTTGATAGTGCGTGGGTAAATGGCAAACAAATAGTGGCTAATGGTCAATTTACTACCATTAATGTAGATGAATTGCGGCAAAAATTATTTCAGCTTAGTCAATGGGATACTCAACGTAAGTCACAAACTGTAGCGGAAATTGAAGCACATTATCGTACTGTGATGGGTTTAATAGATTAATATTTCCCATGCAAAGACGCTAAAAAAAACTTTGCGTCTTTGCGCCTACTCTGCGATAAGCTACGCGAACGCCGAATGCGCGAAAATATTATTGTGAGGCGCGTTGACGGAATAAACCTGTCATACTCACACCAGTAATTAACAAGCCAACTAATCCTAACCCGTTCAAGATGGGGTAAATTTTCTCTAAATGAATGATTTCTAATGTATGCAGTCCTAAAAGGAATTCGCCTAACTCATCTTGGCGTAACCATTCATGGGCTATGGTATATCCCATACCAGTTAATACGGTTAAAAATAAAGGCAAACATAGAATAATGGCTATCTGGCGGTGGTAGCGCCTAAACATTCGATTCATAAACAGTTTTTCAACAAAGTAAATTTTAGGGTATCAGTTTTAGCATCGTTTTAAGCCAGAAGTTTTATTACAAATTCTAAACCTTTACCTTGTATAGAGTTTAATTCTCAAGTGGCGATCGCATTCTCGTTTAATACAGAGAAAATTAACTACAAAAAAGTTAAAAAAGTTACATTTTTATGTATGCTTGATAGCCAAGTATCATAGCTGTACATTTTCGGAAGTTAATATGGAACGTGCTATTTCTTTCTTGGGAATATTAGTATTCATTGGGATATCTTACGCATTGTCTGTTGAACGTCAAGCCATTCGTTGGCGAACAATTGCTTGGGGGTTGGGATTAGAATTTATTTTTGCTTTACTAATTTTAAAAACACCTTGGGGTTTAAATATCTTTAAATCTTTAGGAGATATTGTTAGTAATTTTTTGGCTTTTTCAGATGTTGGTGCAAAATTCGTCTTTGGAGAAAATTTTAAAGACCATTTATTTGCTTTTCAAGTACTGCCAACTATTATCTTTTTCTCAGCCTTTATTAGCGTTTTATATTACTACGGAATTTTGCAGCGAGTTGTCAATATTCTGGCTTGGGTGATGATTAAAACAATGAAAACATCCGGTTCAGAGTCTTTATCTTGTGCGGGTAACATCTTTTTAGGGCCGACAGAATCTGCACTCATGGTCAAACCATACATAGGAAATATGACCTTATCAGAACTCCATGCAGTGATGACAGGAGGTTTTGCCACAATTGCTGGTGGAGTTTTAGGCGCTTATCTTTCCTTTGGTATTCCTCCAGAACATTTAATTGCAGCTTTTTTTATGACTGCGCCAACATCGTTAGTTGTCTCAAAATTAATGTACCCAGAAACCGAAGTTTCGCAAACAGCAGGTCAAGCCAAAATTGATGTAGAAACGAATTATGTTAACGTTATTGATGCAGCTACAACAGGCGCGATTGATGGCGTAAAATTAGCCGTTAATGTTGGGGTAATGATTATTGCCTTTTTAGGATTACTAGCCGCTTTCAATGCTTTGTTAGGATGGTTGGGTTCTTTGGTGAATTTACCCCAGTTATCTTTGCAATTAGTATTATCTGTTGTCATGGCTCCCGTAGCTTGGTTGATGGGTACACCTTGGAAAGATTGTCAACAAGTAGGGGCGCTATTGGGAACAAAGACTATTTTAAATGAATTTATTGCTTTTTTAGATTTAAAACAGCTAATTCAAGACGGCAAAATTTCGCAACGAGCCGTAATTATTGCTACTTACGCATTATGCAATTTTGCTAATATTGGCTCAATTGGAATTACAATTGGCGGATTAACTGGTTTAGCTCCTCACCGCCAGCATGACTTAGCTAAATTGGGTGTGAGGACAATGATTGGAGGATTATTAGCAAGTTTTATTACTGCTTGTATTGCGGGAATTTTAATTTAAAAAATTGCTGAGTTTTTATCTGTACTTCTTGATTTTTTTGCTCTCGAAATAGCCTAGTTTCCAGTTTTCTGGTTGTTTTAAGTCATTGATATGCCCTTGAATAATCAGCAACATCGCAACACGAGTGTTTAAATATCCCCGAATAATCCGATTTTCTGGCTTTGGATAAACACCTGGAATTACAAAACCACTCACATTTAAAAGTTGTCCACAGTAAGTTTTATTTCCTGGTAATGTGAGAGTAAAAAAGCCATCATTTTTATAAATATTGGGAATGATAAATGTCCCATAGACATGATGCTGTCCTCGCCAAGGTTGAACTACTAAATCTACAGGATTAGCGTAATATTTTTCTTTGAATGATGTTGCAGTATATTTCCATTTATCGCAACTAACCACTGGTGAAAAGTCTGTGAGTAAAGTAAAACTCAAAATAGCAGCTAAAGTGATAAAAAATATTAAATAAAATACCTGATATCTTCGCACTGGTCAGATTGTGAGATTATTTGTTTTGGTTTTATTTTAGCAACTTGGGAAATGTGGCGATCGCATACTAAAATGTATGCAATATAATTGGTACTTAAAGTCCGTGGACTTAAAAGCATCACACCCTCTTTAGTTATTGCTATGACAGCACCTAACGAAAAAGATATTAGAAAAAAATTTGGTGAACGCCTCCGTTATCTCCGAGGTATTTATAAGCTTTCTCAAGAAGACTTGGCACACTTATGTGACTTAGATAGAAGCTACATCGGAGGAGTCGAGCGTGGAGAGAGAAATGTGAGTCTTCTAAATATTAAGAAAATTGCCGATGCTTTGTCCATTTCACCTAGAGAGTTTTTTGATGAATAATAGAAAATATACGCCTCAAGGAATTAGTAATAGTTGCTAACCTGAATAAACCTTTTTTTGATGATTTTATTAGCTTCTTGTCAATACATCTTTGTACATAAATCATTTACAAGCAGTTTGGCTTGACTCCATTTCTTTAGAGATAATTTATCGCGGTCTTTATCATTTTTATGTCGCTCATCAAAAAGGTAAGCCAATTGACCCTATCAAGTATTTCGCTGCACCAGAAAATCAAGATTTTGGTATTGTTAAACAACAACGAAAACCAAACGTGAAGCTAATCGTTGCACCCTTCCCTGATAAACAACGAGGCACACCTGAATTTTTCTTTCAGCCATCTTCTCAAATCCCCTTGACAACTGCAACACCGAAAAAACGAGGTAGGTTCCATAGTGTGAGCAAGAGTAGTTAAAAGCTTACTCGACAGTGCAGCCGTTGATATATCACTGATACTGACAAATGCCAAAATAGACATTAATATTGCCACAAAAAAGCTGCGTTTTAGCATAAGCCAACTATTCCATATTTACTAAATACATCTTAATAGAGGTAAGGTGTATAGCAATACTATTAGATAAGGAAGATAAAGAATATGCCTTTTTCTGATGTCACCAGCAATTTTTAAAGTATTTACTTGAACTTATTTCTCTAGACATAGTGATATTTTCTCACTATTAGCTTGAAATAATCATTATATTTACGAATGACAAAATCTTGATAATTTTTGGACAATAAAACACAACAATGCCTTATTGAAATCTTTAAAATGTTTACATACATCAACAATTTTAGACATCAGGAAAAAAAATATTCAATTAATAAAAATTTATTTTTATATATCATCCTGGGGATAGTTTACGGTCAAGATAAACAGCATCATATCTCTCCAGGCAGCGTTAAAAAATGTTTAAGTGTGGCGCGAGAAAAGCTACATCATGAAATAGGAGATATAAGATTACAGGGAATTCTAGAATTAGAAAGATTAGCAACTTATCATCGTCCACACCACGGCGAAATAATAGAGCTTCTCGCTGCTTTTGTGCGTAAAAGCTCTTCTCAAAAGACTAACAAGGAGATTTATCCAGATATTCAAGCAGCTTTGAATGTGATTACTAGAATAGACACTCACAAATATTTAGCATCGGCACAAATTGATTTAAGCTATACAGACTTAAGAGGCGCAAATCTCAGTGGCGCAAACCTCGCTGGTGCGAACCTTTATCAAGTTAATTTATCAGGAGTCAACCTCGCTGGTGCCAACCTCAGTGGTGCAATTTTAAGCGCAGCCAACTTATCTGAGGCAAATCTTGTTGGTACTAACCTTTCTGAAGCAATTCTGAGTGCAGCTAATTTATCTCAAGCAAACTTAGCAAAAGCAAATTTGGTCAAGGCTAATTTTTATCTTGCTAATTTGTCTCAAACTAATCTGCAAGATGCCATCCTGGATAAAGCTAATTTCCGAGAGGCAAAATTTTCCGGATAAGAGATGATAAATACTGAATAGAGAAATGTTTTTTCGACATTACTATTAATTTACCGACACCAAAGCCTTTGTATTGCCACTGATCAGGGTGAAAGACTAATAAATATTAAGAAATTATTAATTATTGCCTACTTGGTTGTCAAAATATCATTACAAAGACAACTTAAAGTTATGAAAGTACTATCAATAAAAATCCGTAACTGCATATTCAAAATTTTAGCGAAATGTTATACTCGTCCCAATATCTAAGTAATAATTCTGTATTGTGAGGAATATTATTCCTATGTCTGCAAATAAGACAGACAAAATGTTGCGTTGGTTGATAGGTACGACAGTTATATTCGCGATCGCACTGAATATAATTGTTTTTGCTGCCTCCAATAAAAAGGAGCTATCAATTTCGCAGCAAATACAATATAGAACCCAAGCATTAACCACGACTGCCATCATGTTTTTAGGATTAGCCGTGATGATTAATGCTTATTATGCAGGCAAACGGACAGAGGCAATGCAGAAAAATGCGATCGCCTCGGAAAAGAATGTCGAACTGAGTATGCAAAATGCTCAAATTTCTCAAGATAGATTGATTGCAGATAGATTTATGGCTGCTATTACGCAGCTAGGTCATGAAAGAATCGAAACGCGCATCGGGGCAATTTATGTTTTAGAACGCATCGCCCAGGACTTTCCCAAAGAACATTGGACAATCATGGAAATCCTTGCGGCTTTTGTGCGGGAAAATACAGGTATTCCCACAGAAGCCGAACTCTTCAAAGAAGAAGATGCACAGCCGATATATTGGGGTAAACCAAAAAATAGAGTGCTGACAACAAAGCACGGAGAACGCAACAGTGAAGAAGCCCCTAAAATTCGTCGGGATGTGCAAGCCGCACTAACAATCATTGGCAGACGTAATTCGCTATTAGAATTGGAAAGTCAAAAATTAGATTTACGCAACATAGATATTCGGCGAGCAGACTTATTAGGAGCCAATTTAGAAAGGGCAGATTTACGCGGTGCAGACATTTCGGGAGCAGATTTGCGCGGCTCTAACCTCTGTGGAGTCAACCTCCACAGCGCAAAACTGGTTCGCTCAATTCTCTATGAAACCAATTTACAAAAAGCCAATTTGCGCGAAGCCAACTTACAAGGGGCAAACTTGAATCGAGCCAATTTGCAAGGGGCAAACTTGCGTGCGGCAAATCTTCAAAATGCAAGTCTGCGTACAGCCAACTTGCAAGGGGCAAATTTGTATAAAGCTAATTTACAACAAGCAACATTAAAAGTTGCTAACCTTTCTGGTGCAAAGTTATTTTTGGCTAACTTACAAGGGGCAAAGTTGGGTAAAGCGAATTTGCATCTGGCTGGACTGATTGGCGCTAACCTACAAGGAGCGAACTTGAATGGTGCTAACTTGTCTGGAGCAAATTTAAACGCTGCCAAACTCCAGCAAACAGAAGTTTTCTTTGCCAACCTCACCGAAGCGAGTTTGACAGAAGCCGATTTATATCAAGCTAACTTGATGGGAGCCAATTTGAATCGGGCAGTTTTATATGAAGCCAATTTGTCTCAAGCCAACCTCATCGGCGCAAATTTATTTGGCACAAACCTGTGTGATGTCAAACTAGAAGGTGCAATTCTCACAGGTGTGAAAAATTTAGACTCACAACAGATTGGCATGGCAGTAGGCGATCGCACAACCCGTCTACCCGATGATCTCGAAGCTCCTACCCACTGGCGACAATCGAGTTAGAAGGCAGGAGGCAGGAGGCAGGGGGCAGGGGGCAGGAGGCAGGGGGAAAATATATTACTAAGCATGTTCAAGTCAGCGATTTATGAGAAAATTTTAAGGCCAAACATAAAAACTCTTTCCCCTAGCCCCTACACCCCATTTTCACGACAGAGGTAATACCACCATTGGAAAAACTCTTAAAAATCTCAAAAATTATTGACACCTGTACAGAATTTATTGGTCGATTTACCAGTTGGCTTGTGTTAGTCATGGTCATACTGGGAGTGTGGAATGTTATCGGGCGATATTTGGGGCGATTTACTGGCAGCAACCTCACCTCCAACGCTTATATCGAAGCTCAATGGTATATTTTTGATTTAGTTTTTTTGCTGGGAGCCGCTTACACTCTCAAGCACAACGAACACGTCCGTGTAGATATTTTTTATAGTAATTGGCAACATCGGCGCAAAGCCATTGCAGATTTAGTGGGTACGATATTTTTCCTGATTCCCTTCTGCGTGATGGTGATAGTTTTTTCTTGGGATACAATCATTGCTTCTTGGCAGATTCAGGAAAGTTCACCTGATCCTGGTGGTTTACCACGTTACCCAATTAAAGCGATGATTATTGTCGCCTTTGTATTGCTGATTTTTCAGGGAATTTCTCAGGCAATTAAAAACTGGGCAATTATCCAAGGCAGACTAGAAGCTGGAGAAGAACAACATGACACTGGCTTATGAATGGCTGGGGCCAATAATGTTTGCGGGTGCTTTGGTGTTGTTATCCTTGGGATATCCAGTAGCATTTTCCCTCGGTGGTGTGGCTATTATATTTGGCATATTGGGAATTAGCTTGGGTGTATTTGACCCAATATTTCTCACTGCAATGCCACAGCGGATATTTGGCATTATGGCTAATTACACCCTTTTAGCTATCCCTTACTTTATCTTTCTAGGGTCAATGCTAGAGAAATCTGGCATAGCGGAACGGCTTTTAGAAACGATGGGGATTATGTTGGGACGGTTGCGTGGAGGACTGGCCTTAGCTGTGGTGTTGGTGGGGGCATTATTAGCAGCTACGACAGGTGTAGTTGCTGCCACAGTAGTAGCGATGGGTTTGATTTCCCTGCCAATTATGTTGCGCTACGGCTATAACAAACAATTAGCCACTGGTGTCATTGCAGCATCGGGTACTTTAGGACAAATTATTCCGCCGAGTGTGGTTTTAGTAGTTTTAGGCGACCAACTTGGTGTGTCTGTGGGGAATTTGTTTATTGGTTCAGTGATTCCTGGGTTGATGATGGCCAGTGCCTTTGCGCTTCATGTGCTAATTGTGGCATTTTTGCAGCCAGATGCTGCACCAGCTTTACCTGCACACGTGCGAGAAATTGGCGGTAAAGCTTTGGTGAAAAGAGTAATACAGGTGATGTTACCGCCTTTGGTTGTGATTTTACTGGTGTTAGGGAGTATCTTTTTTGGTATTGCTACCCCAACAGAAGCAGGTGCCGTTGGTTGTGTAGGTGCGATCGCTCTGGCTGCTGCTAACAATAGACTAACCTTATCATCTCTGCGTCAAGTTTGTGATACCACTTTGCGAATCACCAGTATGGTGGTGTTTATTTTATTTGGTTCTACAGCTTTCAGCTTAGTATTTCGGGGACTAAACGGCGATCAATTTATGTTTGATGTCCTCGCCAATCTTCCTGGGGGCAAAGTCGGCTTTTTAGCCGTGAGTATGATTACAGTGTTTATTCTTGGTTTCTTTATTGACTTTTTTGAGATTGCCTTTATTGTCATACCTTTATTTGTGCCTGTTGCCCAGCAATTAGGCATTGACTTAGTTTGGTATGGTGTAGTGTTAGGGGCAAATCTGCAAACTTCGTTTTTAACACCACCTTTTGGCTTTGCTTTATTTTATCTCCGTGGTGTTGCGCCTCCAGAAGTGACAACATCTGATATTTATCGCGGTGTCATACCATTTATTTTGCTGCAATTGTTAGTTGTATTGTTAATTATTGTCTTCCCACAAATTGTGAGTTTCTTACCTTCTTTGGGCAGTTAACATCAATACGGGCGATGTTGATTGCCCAAAGCTCTAAAGTAACTGGGTTTGTACTCAGCATTTTGCTATATCTACTATTTAACAACACTCTCTGGGTTTCGAGATGGCTGTACTAAAATGCTGTGTAAGGTCTGTAACAAATCCTTTGTTGTATATGGCTTAGGAATAAATTGTTTCACTCCAGGCATTTTGGTTAATTTACTACTGGCTGTCAAACCACTAACAGCAATCACCTTGACTTGAGAATTCATTTTTTGCATCGTACTAATAGCAGTAGTGCCATCCATTGATGGCATCATCATATCCATTAACACGAGGCTAATTTCGTCTTCGTGTTGAGCATAAATAGCGATCGCTTCAATGCCATCACTAGCGGTTAATACTTTGTAGTTGTAAGTTTCTAAAGAAATTTTGGTAGTTTCTAAAATTCCACTTTCATCATCAACTACTAAAATTAATTCTCCGTTACCTTTGAGCAATTCTAAGTCTTCCACTAGGAGGGTATTTGCTACTTCCACTGCTGGCAAGAAAACTTTAAATTCTGTACCTCTGCCAACTTGACTGGAAACATTGACAAAACCGCTATGACTTTGGATAATGCCTCTGACAGTAGACAGACCTAATCCGGTACCTTTACCAATCTCTTTGGTGGTGAAAAACGGTTCAAAGATTCTATCAATAATCTCTGACCGCATCCCCATACCTGTATCTGCAATAGTTACTACAATGTAAGCGCCGACACGCGCATCCAGATTCATTCGCGCATACTGTTCATCTATGAAAAGATTTTCCGCAGAGATTTGGATATTACCGCCTCTGGGCATAGCATCACGGGCATTAACTACTAAGTTCATCAGTAGTTGATGAAGATGTGTTGCATCGCCAATTACAGCCCAAAGTCCTGGCTGAATGTTGTGTGTTAATTCAATTGATTTAGGAAAAGTCTCTTGGACAATTTGCTGGATTTCGGAACATAGATGGCTGACTTGCACAATGGTACGCTGACCGTCCACTCCCCGCGCAAATTGCAAAACTTGCTTGACTAAAGCGGCTCCACGCTTAGAATTAGTTTCTATGGTTTTCAACATCTGCTGATTGCGCTCGTTAGTATCGGGCATTTTGAGTTGTAGCAGTTGTGCAGCAGTTAAAATGGGAGTCAGGATATTGTTCAAGTCGTGAGCGATACCACTGGCTAGTGTACCGATGCTTTCTAGACGTTGAGCGCGAAGAATTTGACTTTCTAAATGTTTTTTTTCGGTAATATCAGTATTAACTGTCAAAATTGATTTTGGTTGATTATGGCGATCGCACATTAATGTCCAACGACTAGCCACAATCACATCTTGTCCTTGTTTGTTAACTTGTTTTAATTCTCCTTGCCAAAAGCCAGACTCAGTTATATTTGCATAAATATTTTGGATTTGCGATAAAGTTTCCGGTGTATACAAAAGCTGATTGACATTCTCTCCCATGACTTCTATTGCTTTCCAGCCATACAAATGTTCAGCGCCTTGATTCCAAAAACAAATTTGATTATCAAAATTTTTCACGATAATTGCATCGCTAGTTACATCTAACAAAGCTGCTTGTTCGCGGATTTTTTCTTCAACTTGTAAACGTTCGGCAATTTCGATTTCCAAACGCAAATTTTGCTCTTGCAGAGTTTTGGTAAGGGTTCGCAACTTCAGATGCAGTTGAATTCTGGCTAATACTTCTTGGTGTTGCAGTGGTTTGGTGAGGTAATCTACTGCACCCAGTTCAAAGCCTTTGACTTTATCCAAAGTTTCTGAAAGTGCTGTCATAAAAATCACCGGAATATCTTGAGTTGCTTCCTTGGCTTTCAGACGACGACAAGTTTCAAAACCGTCAATTCCCGGCATGAGGATATCTAACAAAATTAAGTCAGGTTTACCATATTCTGCTATGGCGATCGCACTTTCGCCGTCTTCAGCAATTAATACCGTAAATCCGGCTTTACCTAAAAAATCAAACAGCATTTCTAAATTAATGGGAGTGTCATCAACAATTAAAATGACACCTAATTTATTAAAATTATTTTTCATAAAGTCTCAGAACACTTTTGGAGAAACTCCAATATTTGTTTCCCTTTAAAACCTTTTGCCAGCTGATATAAACAAGTAGCAAAAGGCTGTAACTTTTCATTCCGTTCTTCTAGTTTGAGCGATTTTTCCGCAATACTTCCTAAGTCACCCCGCATAGCCAAATCTAGCAAAATTGCCAGTTCATCTATGGGAGGAAGTACAATCGTCGCCTGAGATGTCAAGTTTAAAGGATAAATTGAACTTTTTTGATCATCCTTCATCTTTCTTACCTTGTCTTCATATACCCATTCCAATCCCAAGTGAATTTGTAACTTTTCTAAAAGTTCGGCTTTTTGGATAGGTTTCGGTATAAAGTCATCACACCCAACTTTTCGGCTTTCTTGTTGATTAAATTCAAACACACTTGCTGATACGGCAATTACTACAATTTCTTGAAAATTTGGTAACAATCTCAGGCGACGGGTAGCTTCAAAACCATCCATTCCTGTCATCACTAAATCCATCAGAATCAAGTCCGGCTGAAATTCAGGCATTTTCTGCAAACAGTCTAAGCCATCACTAGCCGCCAAAACTTCAAACCCTAAAGGCTCTAAAATATTGACCAAAACTGAGCGATTTTCCCATTTATCATCAACAACTAAAATTTTGCATTTAGAGCCAGAAATTCCAATAATATTCAGTTCAGTAATATCAATATTTGCCAGTTGTTCAACTTCTGGTAATTCTAAATCTAGCCAAAAAATACTGCCTTTTCCCAGTTCACTTTCGACAAACAATTCACCACCCATCATCTGCACCAATTGACGGCTAATTGTTAAACCTAATCCGGTTCCTTCTGTCTTCCGACTATCCTCACCCACTTGTTTAAATGGCAAGAATATGTCTTCTAATTGCTCCTGAGCAATGCCAATGCCTGTATCTTCTACTAAAAAACGAATCTTCAACTGTGGAGATTGAGCAGTAAGTTTATCTGTATCTAATATCCAGTCTCTATGCTGGTTTACATAACCTAACTTAAAGGTTATACTACCTTTTTTTGTGAATTTTACGGCATTATTTAATAAATTAATTAACACTTGCCGTAAGCGTTTTTCATCACCACAAATTAATTCAGGTAGATAACCAAGAGGTTGGTAAACTAAAGCTATCCCTTTAATTTCTGCACGTAGCCGACAAATTTCTATAACCCCATCTAAAAAAGCTGAAAAATTAAATTTCTTCAACTCTAGCTCCATTCTCCGAGCTTCAATTTTAGAAATATCTAAAATATCATTAATTAGTGTTAAAAGATGTTCCCCACACTGATGAATAATGTTTACACCATTCCGTTGTTGATTACTCAAAGAGTTATCTGTTTTAAATATTTGTGTATAACCCAAAATACCATTTAGAGGTGTACGTAGTTCGTGACTCATATTCGCCAGAAATTCGCTCTTAGCGCGGTTAGCATCGGCGGCGACTTCTTCGGCTTTTTGGCGTTCCTGAATTTCTTGTTGTAGTTGTAAGTTTCTTGCTTGTAATTCTAAAGTGCGTTCTTTAACTTTTGTTTCTAATGTCCGATTATATTCTGCTAAATCATGATAGAGGCGAGCATTTTCTAAAGAAATTGCCGCTTGTGATGATAAAAGTTGTAAAACTTCTAATCTTGCTGGTGTAAATGCCCCAGCAATTAATTTATTTTCTAAGTAAAGAATACCAACCAACTTACCCTGATTCACAATCGGGCTACATAAAATAGATTTTGGTTGATGCAGGACAATATAATTATCTGTTGTAAATACGCCCTCAGAAGTAGCATCGTTGAGAACAACATTTTCCCGCGATCGCAGCACATAATTAATTAGCGATATTGGCAAATTTTGGCTAGATTCTAACGGGTTTGACTGTCGCACATTGATTTCAGTTTGACCAAACTTACCCGATGCTTCAATAAATAAATTATCGCCTTTAGTTAAAATTAAATATCCTGTTTCTGCTCCAGCATTTTCTAGCAAAATGTACATCAATTTAGCTAGTAGTTTGTCTAAAACAATTTCCCCAGAAAGAGCTTGTGAGGCTTTCATGACTGTGGCTAAATCAAAAGCTCCACTGATATTGTGATTTATCGAGTGCATCAGCTGATTTTTGTCTGAATTTAGCGTTTGACGTTTTGACAGTCGCGCCACAATTTGGGGATATTTGGCTTCTAAATCTCTCAACTTGGCGATCGCACCCCAGTTACTATATCCATAGTAAGCATCTGTAAGATAAACTTGAGCGACTTTTTCTCTACCACTGGCAAAATAAAACTTTGCGGCTAATTCATTGGCGAGAGCCTCTTCTTGGATATATCCTTGGGCTTTAGCCCCAGCAATAGCTTTGTCATAATCTGCCATTGCTTGCCAACTTTGATTTAAAACTCGCCCTTTCTCTGCTTCTACAAGCTCATATTTATGCTGAAAATTCATCGGTGCATGATCTGCCCATTTCCGCATTTTTGCTTGATTAGTTTGCACTTTATCTAGCAGCAGTTTTTGGTGTGGAGATTCAGCCGATGGGTAGATAGCTAGGTGTGCTAAAGAATCGTAGAAATAAAATAATGGCACATTTAACCATCCTGTGACCCCATCTAAATACTGTTCTGCTTGAATAGCATTTTCCACAGCTTTAGCAAAGTCACCAAATAGATAACAGAGAACTAGTTTATTCAGGAATACATAATGAATTACTGTGCGCTCATTTGATTGGATGTGGAATGGTAACAATTGCTCTTCGTTATAAGCTTCACCAATTAAAAGGCCAGGTTTTTCCGATAGTCCAATTAAATTCAAAACTGCCTGGTGAAAGACTTGATGCCATTTTAGGGCAGTCTCTTGATGAATCTGAGCGATCGCCTTACTATATTTTGCCATTTCCTGTTCTAGGTTGCTTAATTCTGCACCACTCCAGTAGGCATATTGACACTTATTACTGGCAGAATAACCTGTATGTACTAAATCCCCAGCTTCTAATCCACTTAAATAAGCATCTTCTAAAAGCGGTAAAGTTTCTCTTACATGATGTTTCCAATGAATTATAAAAGTCCCAACTTTAAATAAAACTTGGCTTTTTACTTCATAAGTATCTAAGCTTTCTAATAAGCTTAAAGCTAATTTTCCAATTTGATAAACTTCTTCAATATCTTGTGATAAACCACTCAAAACTACACTAAAATCAGCAAAACCACTCGCTGAAAACGGCGTATTTCCATACTGAATAGATAAGTTTACTTGTTGACAAGCCATCAAAATAAATAATTCAGGCGCAGATTGATATGCAGCAGGTACTAAACTTGCTATTAGTCTCATTGCTGCTAGTTTGTCAGCATCTGTCATTGAAGGCGAATTAATGAAATCTTCTATTCCTTTACCTGCTAAATAAGTTTTGGTTTCTTGAATAGCTTGCTGAATATCTAAATCAGTTGGTACTTGGTTGAGTGTTACTCCTAACATTTCCAAAGCTTCTAAACCAAGGTTCACTGCTGCAATTAGTTTTCTTTGGACTTCACAACTTTTGATTCGCAACTCATAAACCTTCACTTTTTCCAGTTGCGTTTTAGCTTGTTGCAGCACTATTTCGGCCAATAATTCCATTTGCTCAAAGTCACCGCCCAAAAATGCCGCTTCTGCTGCTTCTTGATGTAAATTTAATGTTAACTCATATTGCTGATGCCAACTATCAGTTGTTAATAAGCTCAACGCTATCTTGCAATAGCGCACAGCAGACTCATACGCGGCGGCGGCTTTCGCTTTTTTACCTGCAATCAGATTGAGTTCAGCCAATTCATATTTCTCTGACTCTGGGTTTAAAAAATCAATACCATAATTTAGGTGATTTACTAAAGAAAAAATATGTTCTTTTTGCTCTTCTCGTGATGTTTTTTGTAAAAGTAATCGACCAATTTGGAAATGTGTGGCTTTTTTCTGCTCATCGGGAATTAGCAAATAAGATGCTTGCTGCACACGGTCATGTAAAAACTTGTAAGTAATTGGTTGCTGTAACGAATCTGTGAGCAATTTTGCCTCTAGCTGTTCATTCAAAACTAGAGGTATTTTATAAGACGCATCTAAAGGTAAAATTAAACCTGCTTGTAAAGCTTCCCAGAGTTCCGTTGCTGTTACTGTCCATGATTTTTGGTTAACAATACTCAAAACATCTAAATTGAATTTATCGCCGATACAAGCAGCTAATTGTAAAATTTTTTGGGTAGTTAGTGATAATTTTTGAATTTGATTGATCATCAATTCAATGACATTCTCGGTAATTGCAATGTTTTTTATCAATGCAATATCCCACTGCCAAGATGCTGTATTAAAATTAAAAAACAACAAGTTATCTTGATAAAGAGATTTGAGTAATTGAGTAACAAAAAATGGATTACCTTGGGTTTTATTAAAGATTAGATTAGCTAGTTCTTGTAACTCTTCTGATCGATTTTTAAGGGTATCACTAACTAATTGTTGGATCTGCCAATTTTCTAAAGATTGAAGTATAATATGATTAACATTTATATCCTTTCTTTGTAGTTCCTCTAAAGCTAATATTAATGGATGAGTCGGACTCACTTCATTATCACGATATGCACCTATTAATAGTAAATATTTACTCTCGCTATCACTCATCAGTAGTTGAATTAACTTGAGAGATGCTATATCTGCCCATTGTAAGTCATCCAAAAAAATTACTAGCGGATGTTCTGCTTGCGAAAATACATAAATAAATTTTTGAAATAAGCGATTAAAGCGGTTTTGCGATTCATTAATTCCTAATGCTGGGATTTCAGGCTGAGTACCAATAATTTTTTCGACATCAGGAATCACATCAATAATCACTTGACCGTGGACACCAACTGCTGATAAAAGTTTGAGTTTCCAGTTGGTGATTTTTTCAGCGCTTTCTGTTAATAATTGGCGGATTAATTCTTGAATAGCTTGAATTATTGCCGCATAAGGTATATGGCGTTTATACTGGTCAAATTTTCCGGCAATAAAATAACCGTTCTGGCAAATAATCGGTTTATAAACTTCATTAACTAAGGAAGATTTACCAATTCCCGAATAACCGCTAACTAATATTAACTCAGTTGCGCCAACACTGACTTGCTCAAAGGTATCTATCAATTGAGCAACTTCTTGTTCTCGACCATAAAGTTTTTGTGGAATTAGCAATTGACTAGATAAATCAAGTTGACCAACAACAAAATTATCAATTTTTCCAGTTGCTTTTAGCTGGTTTAAACATAATTCTAAGTCAGCCTTTAACCCCAAAGTATTTTGATATCTTTTCTCGGCAGTTTTAGCTAATAACTTCATAATAATATTAGACACTGCTGGAGGAATTTGAGAATTTAATGCTTGAGGAGATATGGGAATTTTGGCAATATGAGAATGAATTATTTCTAAAGGGTCATTTACATCAAAAGGCAGCTTACCAAGCAAAATTTGATATAGTGTCACACCTAAAGAGTACAAATCAGTGCGATAGTCTATTGAACGGTTCATTCTCCCAGTTTGCTCTGGTGATATATAAGCAAGATTACCTTCTAGCAAATTGAGATGATTAACTGTCTGAGTTTCTTGATATAGGCGTGAGGCATTACTAAAATCTATAATTTTCATTTCATAGGTATTAGGGTTAATTAAAATATTGCGTGGTTGAATATCTTGATGAATAATCTGATTTTGGTGTAGCTGAGATAATGTTAATGCTAATTGAATTGCTATTTGTAAGAAATTGTTTAATTCTAAGGTGTTTGTGTTAATAAAATCCTGAAGTATTTCGCCAGGAAAATCTTCTAATATCAGGGCTATGCCGTTTTGTATACTTTCTAAAGCGAGAGGTTGAATCACTCCTAATCTTACTAAAGATTGCAGTGTTTGATACTCGGATCTAATGCGAGTGATTTGCTCGATTGTCGGATAAACAGTTTTAAGAGTTTTGATGATTACTGATATTTGTGCTGATTCTTTAAAAGCACGGTAAATACAGATATTTATGTCATCATAAAGAACTTTGATGAGATTGTAGTCGGCAAGAATAATACTCATGTTTATTTTGTCACTTGCGTGAGCTAAATCTTGAACTCAGTGTTCAAGGCACTATTTTAGTATTACTAAATGATTTTTTAGTATAATTCTCAATAATCTTCAGGTGGGCAATGCCGATAACATCAAAGTTTGTTTTTCTTGGAACTAAAAGCATTGCCCACACTAGAAAAATTGAGATAAATTATGGGTATAGAACTGATGTATCTTCATCCTAATACAAATAAACTGGTTTGATTGACTATTTTTTGGGCGATCGCCACCCACATAACCGCACTTAACAGCAAACTTATATCCCCACACGCTGCTATGCTTTGTGTGGGTAAGCTATTACTTGCTATTACTAGAAGTGACAAAATTGGCGTAGCTCAATTCATTCACACGATTCCAGTTATAAACTTGTTGGCGAAAGTTTTTCCACTGTTCGTAAACTTGTTTAAAGTTGGGATCTTTACTGGCATTTTCTTCATATATCTCAATAGCAATTCGCTGTGCGGCTTGTAATATATCTTGGCTATAGGGAGTGAGTTGTGTACCACCAGCAATCAATCTCGCAAGTGCTGCACCATTCAAAGTATCGTACTCAGTGAGCATATTCATGTTGGCTTCAAAAGTCGCTGTCTTGAAGATTTCCTGATACTCTTTGGGTAACTTATTCCAAGCATTCAGATTTACTAATACATCTAAACATGGCCCTGGTTCCCACCAACCTGGATAGTAATAATATTTCGCAGCTTTATTTAAACCCAGTTTCTCATCATCGTAAGGGCCTACCCACTCAGCCGCATCAATTGCACCCCGGTCAAGTGACAAATAAATTTCGCCTCCTGGTAAAACTTGTACATTCACACCCAAACGCGACATGACTTGTCCGCCTAAGCCGGGAATTCGCATTTTTAAACCTTTGAGGTCATCTAAAGTTTTAATTTCTCTTTTAAACCATCCCCCCATCTGCGCCCCAGTGTTACCGGCGGGAAAATTAATAATGTTAAAACTGGCGTAGATTTTCTGAATCGCTTCTAAGCCACCGCCATGATATAACCAAGCATTTTGCTGTTGGGCATTTAAACCAAAGGGTACAGAGGTGGCGAAAGCTAAAACTGGACTTTTACCGATGTAATAATAGCTGGCTGTGTGACCACATTCTACAGTTCCAGCTTGGACAGCATCTAAAACTTGCAGTCCTGGGACTAACTCACCAGCCGCGAAGGGGGTAATTGTAAAACGACCGTTAGTCATTTGCTTAACACGTTCTGCAACTACTTTTGCACCAATGAAAGTCCCCAAACTTTTAGTCCAACTAGTAGCCATGCGCCAGCGAACAGTTGGGAGTCCAGCTTGCACTCCGGGAGATGTGGTGCTACGACTACAAGCCGCTAGGGTAGCAGCAGTGGCTGTGGCTAAAGCAGCTGTGTTTAAAATCTTTCGGCGTTTCATCATGCTTGGTAATGTTAATAATTGACTATCAAAATCGCAGTCTTTAAATTTTCACACCTTTGCGATCGCCTAACTGGAAAAAGTTTTGAGTGTTGAGTAAAAATCTGGTCTCTAGCTTCAGCGTCTCATTTTCATTTATTTTTGTATACACAGTTGATCATGCCTACCAATTTTTATGACAAATTCTGCAAACCAAGTTTATCCAGTTATTTGGCACAACAATTCAGTTTCACTAATTGACCAAACCCGTTTACCCAATGAATACGCCTTTGTGGAAATTCACCGCAGTGAAGATATGGCGCTGGCGATTAAAACCATGATTGTGCGGGGTGCGCCGGCTATTGGTGTGGCTGCGGCCTATGGGATGTATTTGGGGGCGCGGGAAATTATCACCAGCGATGCCTTCGGCAACGTCTTCGACGAACGCACTGAGTTTTTAAATAAACTAGAAATAGTCGCCCAATTATTACGAGAGACTCGTCCCACGGCGGTAAACTTATTTTGGGCAATTAACCGAATGTTAAAAACTGCCCACGCAACATTGGGAAGCGTCGAAGATATTAAACAAGTTTTATTTCACACTGCCCAAGCCATTAATGCGGAAGATTTGCAAACTTGTCAGGCGATGGGTGATCATGGTTTAACTGTACTGCCCAAAACACCCGAAAAACTCACCTTACTGACTCACTGTAATGCAGGCGCGTTAGCAACAGCAGGTTATGGTACAGCCTTGGGAGTTGTGCGTTCGGCGTGGCGCGAAGGGCGTTTAGAACGGTTGTTTGCCGATGAAACCCGCCCCCGCTTGCAAGGCGCAAAACTCACAGCTTGGGAATGTGTGCAAGAAAATATACCTGTGACAGTAATTACCGATAACATGGCCGCCCATTGTATGCAGCGGGGTTTGATTCATGCTGTAGTTGTGGGGGCTGACCGCATTGCTGCTAATGGTGACACAGCGAATAAAATTGGTACCTATAGTTTAGCGATCGTTGCTAAAGCTCACAATATACCCTTCTTTGTGGCGGCACCTTTTTCTACTGTTGATTTTGCATTATCTGACGGTAATCAAATCCCTATTGAAGAACGTCACCCAGAGGAAATTTACCAAGTTGGGGACACAAGACTCACACCTGAAGGCGTGGAATTTTATAACCCCGCTTTTGATGTCACTCCGGCAGAGTTAATCACAGCCATAATTACAGAAAATGGGGCATTTGCACCTGGTGATTTAGCAAAGTACCAGTTAAAACATTGTATTAACTAACAATTATCTCAATCATGAACAAACCTAGCTTAATAACCGGATTAATTATCTGTCTGATTTGCATCACTAGTTGTAATAATTCCTCTACAGAAATTGTCAAAGAAACTCCCACAAATAACTCTGATATGACACAGATTTCTAGTCAAAGCTCAGTAGTTACTGCATCACCTGAAACAACTCCGACAACAGATGTTTCTCTATCAGAAAATCCAGAAACATCTAAAACTGTCTTACCAAGCATTGGTACAGTGAAAGAACTAGTTAATGGTGATTTATTGTGTTACGCCACATTAACTGATGAACAAGGAATTGAACATCAGGTAGGCGCATCCTTTGAAATTTGTGCAGAATCGGCAAAATTTTTAAACAAAAAAGTGCGTGCATCTTACACTATTGAATCTGTGAGTGATTGTCAAAGTGCTGAACCATGTGGCAAAAGTAAGAAAGAATCGATAATTACCAAGATGGAAGTGTTGAGTTAATAAAAAATATAGCTGACTATTAGATTTTAAATTTGAGATAATAGAAGGCCATTCGATTTTAGATTTTGGATTTGCGTTAGCGACCTAGGAGCGTCTTTTAGATTAACTTCAGATTTTCTTTTTAATCTAAAATCTAAAATTGGCTGACTTTTAGGCATGAGGTCAATCTAAAATCTAAAATCCAAAATTTCTTGACCAAGGATGTGAAACTAATCTAGGGTATTTATTTTGCTTGGGTTTGTGTGATTATTGGAGTAGTATTTCTCTATTTTTATCCCATAATTCTTTGTAGAGTTTGGGGTGATCAAGCTGCTTGTAAACCTGAAAAGTAGCAGCAGTATAATTTACCCAATTCTTAATTTCATAGCTCTGGCCATATCCTATCTCCGGTAATAGAATCAAAGACAAATAACTGAGTTAAATCTAATTGGAGAGACAAGCGATCGCCTAAATTCACCCGTGCATTTCCACCAATTTGCACATTCAATAACACTGTCGAACCAGGTAAACTCGCACGAATTAAAGTTTCTCTTCCCAAAGGCTCAACCACCTTCACATCTACTAGTAACTCTCCTAACTTTTCCTCTCCGTGTTCTCTGCGCCTCTGTGGTAGCCCGTGGCAAGCCGCTTGCGCGTCTACGTTAATAGAAATATGTTCTGGACGCATACCCAAATCATAATTCTGCCCTGGACACAGTTGTAATTTTTCCCTGATAAATTCGGGAACTGCAATTAATTGTTCACCCACATCAAAGCCATCATTAGAATATTTTGCTGACAAAATATTCATTGGTGGATTGCCTAAAAAAGTCGCCACCATTAGATTAGCTGGAAGAGCGTAAATGCTTTGTGGTTCGCCAATTTGTTGAATTCTCCCACAATTTAGTACCACAATTTTATCAGCCAAGGTCATCGCTTCAACTTGGTCGTGGGTGACATAAACAGTGGTAATTCCTAACTCTTGATGGAGTTGTTTTAACTCGGCTCTGGTGTCATCGCGCAATTGAGCATCTAAATTAGATAAAGGTTCATCTAATAAAAATACTTGGGGTTCACGGGCGATCGCTCTTCCTAATGCTACCCGTTGTTGCTGTCCCCCAGAAAGTTGTTTGGGTTTGCGATCTAACAGATGTTCCAAAGAAAGCGATCGCGCCACCGTCACGACCCTTTCCTGAATGAGTTTCGCGTCCACCTTTCGCATCTGCAAACCAAAGGCGATATTTTCCGCCACCGTCATGTGCGGGTAAAGGGCGTAGTTTTGAAACACCATCGCCACATCCCGCTGTCTAGCAGGGATGTTATTCATTAAGCGATCGCCTATAAATAGTTTGCCAGAAGTTGCAGTTTCTAAACCCGCGATCGTTCTTAAAATCGTCGATTTCCCACAACCAGACGGCCCAACTAACACCCAAAATTCACCATCGGGAATTTCAAAGGTGATATCTTCGATGGCGGTGACGTTGTTAAACCGACGTTTAATTTCTTCGAGTCGAACTTTTGCCATTATTTAATTTTGTCCTTTGTCATTTGTCATTTGTCCTTTTGTTAGTGAAGGACTTGATGTGTGTTGATAACCTCAGATTCCCAACTTCTTTGAGAAGTCGGGGATCTTATTGTTCACGTATGATTTAGGACTACTGTAGTATTGTTTCATTACTTTCAGGTTCTAAACAAAGTTCAATGACTTCTTTAATATTCGTCATTAACTCATCAATTGTTTCTCCTTGGCTATAACAGGCTTTTAGTTGTGGGACTTCTCCGACATAATAGCCATCTTCATCCCGTTCAATAATGACGTAAAATTCGCGTTTGATGTTATTCCGCATAATTTGATTTTACGGGGTTACTAATTTCATACTTCATCCTTTATTTGTCCATGCCGGATGAGCAAATAAAGACGCAATTACTCGCACACCTCGCAGTTGATTTGATAAAGGTAAATGACCTTTTGGCGCACTCAAATCCCAAATAAAGCTATTAGGATAACGTGTCCAATTATTCCCATCTTTCCAGGCGATTTTTGGCCAGAAATTATCCCAACTTTTGCCAAGGCTTAACCAAATTTCTCGCTGTACCGAAAAGCCAAATTTACCTTCTGAATGGACTAACCACAAATTATTAATGGTGTGTAAGTCAGTCACCGGGAAATTGTCAACTTCTGAAAAATACAGCCATTTGCGTTTGATAGCAGTTGGCCCGGCTACTTCACACATTTTCTCAATAGTCACGCGATCAGCTGCTTGGTAGTCTTGAGCAACCAGTAACTGTTGCAAAGGTTTGTAATTGATCCCTGCCTCTGATTTTAGAGGTACAATGCCTTCAGGAAAATTTGTTTGCAGAAATTCTCTGGCGTTTGGTGCATCAGAGTTGTAAAGGACTTGGTAAGCTTTACCATCAATCCAAGTCGCTGGGGACTCACGACGTTTCAACAAAAATTCCATCAACACTTCTAATCCCTCATTACCAAATTCGGCTAACTGTGGGATGATCTGTTGTTGGACTTGAAGAGACCCAGCGATTAAGCGTTGTCTGAGGGAGTCGATGTCATTAGCAGTGCCTGATACAATCATTGGGTCTGTCATGCCATTACTCGTGTTAGCGGTCAGTGAACAAGCGATCGCTATCGTGGATTTTTGATGATGAAACACTGATAGCGAAAAGTAGTTTACTATTTTTGATCGTACAAAATTGCGCCAGTTTCGCTGAAATCCCGAAATGCTATACAAAGGGAATAGGGGGAAAATCTGCATATTTAACGACTAGAGGCTAGGAAATAGAGGCTAGAACCTACGCAAGATGAAGAATCAAGGCTGAAGGTGAAATTTATATTTGACACTTCATACTTCATACTTCATACTTCATACTTTTTATGTTTTTCTGGAGTGTTTGAACTATGTACGAAAAGATTACCCCCCCGACAAATGGATCAAAAATCACCTTTAAAAATGGTGAGCCAATTGTGCCTGACAATCCAATTATCCCGTTTATTCGTGGCGATGGAACAGGTATCGATATCTGGCCTGCTACCCAAAAGGTACTAGATGCGGCGGTAGCTAAAGCATATCAGGGTAAACGCCAAATCAGTTGGTTTAAGGTTTATGCTGGTGATGAAGCCTGTGATTTATACGGTACTTATCAGTATTTACCTGAAGACACTCTCGCAGCAATTAAGGAATATGGTGTGGCAATTAAAGGGCCTTTGACGACTCCCGTGGGTGGTGGAATTCGGTCTTTAAATGTAGCATTACGTCAAATTTTTGACTTGTATGCTTGCGTGCGTCCTTGCCGTTATTATGCTGGTACCCCTTCACCGCACAAAAACCCTGAAAAGCTAGACGTAATTGTTTATCGAGAAAACACTGAAGATATTTATTTGGGGATTGAGTGGAAACAAGGTAGTGAAATAGGCTCACGCTTAATCTCTATTCTCAACAACGAACTCATCCCCGCCACCCCAGAACACGGGAAAAAGCAAATCCCTCTCGATTCTGGTATCGGGATTAAACCCATCAGCAAAACTGGTTCCCAGCGCCTAGTACGTCGCGCCATCAAACACGCCTTAACCTTACCCCAGCAAAAGCAACAGGTAACGCTGGTACATAAAGGCAACATCATGAAGTACACCGAAGGCGCTTTCCGCGATTGGGGTTATGAACTAGCAACTACAGAATTTCGTCAAGAGACAGTCACCGAACGGGAATCTTGGATTTTAAGCAACAAGGAGAAAAATCCAGATATTTCCCTAGAAGAAAACGCCCGTCAAATTGATCCTGGTTTTGATGCCCTCACTCCAGAGAAGAAAGCTCAAATTGTCAAGGAAGTTGAAACAGTTCTTAACTCAATTTGGGACAGCCACGGCAATGGCAAGTGGAAAGATAAAGTCATGGTCAATGACCGAATTGCTGACAGTATTTTTCAACAAATCCAAACCAGACCAGATGAGTATTCAATTCTGGCGACAATGAACCTCAACGGTGATTATTTATCAGATGCGGCTGCTGCTATTGTTGGCGGCTTGGGTATGGGGCCAGGTGCGAATATTGGCGATGCTTGCGCCGTTTTTGAAGCAACTCACGGTACAGCACCTAAACACGCTGGTTTAGACAAAATTAACCCTGGTTCAGTGATTTTGTCTGGCGTGATGATGTTGGAATATATGGGTTGGCAAAAAGCTGCTGACTTAATTAAGAAAGGTTTAAGTGATGCGATCGCTAACAGTCAAGTCACCTACGATTTAGCAAGGTTACTCGAACCACCAGTAGAACCACTCAAATGTTCTGAATTTGCCGACGCAATTATCAAACATTTCGGTTAATTTTAGTTAATTATTAGGATGGGAAAACCTCATCCTAATAAGATTGATTATTTAATTTCAAAGTTTTTCTTTAATAGCTGCAACTATTTCTCCTACAAATTTAGCAGAAGATATGATTGCCAAATCTCAAGAATCTTTGAAATCTGGTAGTGAAGAAATTTGGTTAGTATTCCCTGAAAATAGTTGAATTATTATAATTACTAAAAATCAATGATGAGTGTTTATTGCTGGTGAAGTTGTCAAAACTCAAAATGTCCATCCAGGTTTTAATGTTGCAGGGAATGAATTATTAGGTTAAATCAGGTTGAGAGCAGCGATAATTTTACTTATAATAAATACAACCCTTCAGTAGTGGATAAAGTCATGGGTGAGCAACTTTTAGTCAAAGATATTGATGATTGTGACATACCAGATGCTAACCTACTCATAACTGAAGATGATACACCAGTGGATAACCTTGCATCTGAAAAACAACAACGCCTTTTAGTTAGTTCTCTTTATAGTTCTTTACAAAATCAGGTTTTTTTAGCCGCAGCTAATGTTGGGGTTTACCATACATATACTGAACCTG
Source organism: Nostoc sp. PCC 7107 (assembly GCF_000316625.1). Taxonomy (GTDB): domain Bacteria; phylum Cyanobacteriota; class Cyanobacteriia; order Cyanobacteriales; family Nostocaceae; genus Nostoc_B. Next base: position 2,474,546 of record NC_019676.1, read on the forward strand.
CAATTGTTCCTGATGTGTTTGTAAGTTTTGATGTTCAAACACCGGAGAATTGGTGGGAAAAAGAAAATCGTTGTTACCTAGTTTGGAAATTTGGTAAATCACCAGAACTGGTAATTGAAATTGTCTCTAATAAAAAGGGCAATGAATTAGATGAGAAACTTCAAATTTATGAAAAAATGCGAGTTGCTTATTATATTGTTTATGACCCACATCAAAACTTAGGAGAGCAAGTTTTAAGAATTTATACGATTAAGGGGAGACGTTATCTAGAAACTACAAATAATTGGTTAGAAGATATTGGTTTAGGCGTTACCTTGTGGACTGGAGAATTTGAAGGAAGAAATGATAGTTGGTTGCGTTGGTGTGACCAAGCAGGTACTATTTTACTGACTGGTGATGAACGCGCACAACAAGCAGAACAACGCGCCCAATTACTAGCAGAGAGATTAAAAGCTTTGGGTGTAGACCCTGATAGTATTTAACCTAAATTTAACAATATTTATTTTGATGTTTAAGCCATCAAGGCAATTTTTTGTAGCCCAAATCTATGACAATAAAAACTGATAACAAATTGCGTAAATTTGCTGCAAAAAACTCTTATGACTCTTAACCGTAGACATTTCTTATTTTTACTGGGTGCAGGTGCTGGTACTTTTGCATTAGATTCTTTTGCATTGGCTGACAAATCACCTATTAGTCAAGCGCCAAGTACCACAGGTGTAATTGAACTACCACCTTTACCCTACGCCTACGAAGCCCTAGAACCACATATCGATGCGAAAACAATGCAGTTTCATCACGATAAGCACCATGCAGCTTATGTGAAAAATTTGAATACTGCATTAGACAAACACCCAGAACTGAAAAATAAATCTGTTGAAGAACTATTACGCAAACTTGGCAAAGTTCCCGCAGATATTCGTACAACAGTCCGCAATAATGGCGGTGGTCATGTTAACCACTCAATGTTTTGGAAAATTATGAAGCCGGAGGGAGGCGGAGAACCAACAGGAGAAATAGCCACCGCCATTAATCAAACTTTTGGTAATTTTGCAGCTTTCAAAAAGCAATTTAACGAAGCTGGTGCAGCACGTTTTGGGAGTGGTTGGGTTTGGTTGGTACGGAATAAAAATGGCAAACTAGAAATTACAACTACAGCTAATCAAGATAATCCCATTAGTGAAGGGAAATACCCCATTCTCGGCAATGATGTCTGGGAACACGCCTATTATCTCAATTATCAAAATCGCCGCGCCGATTATTTAACAGCATGGTGGAATGTTGTTAACTGGGATGAGATTAATAGTCGATTCACAGAAGCAAATAAATTTGCTTATTAAGGTTGATTTGTAAATACAAATAAGCTCAAATCCCCGACTTCTTAAAGAAGTCGGGGATTTTGTTTTTTACAAATTATTTAGGGTATGGCTAAATATCACAGTCCTAATGCTTTGCGCGTACCTGGGCCGACAATACCATCTGCTGTTAAACCTTGCTTGTTTTGAAAAGCTGTCACAGCATTATCGGTAGCCGCACCAAATATCCCATCGGCTTTCAGACTAAACCCTTTTTGGATGAGAGCTTTCTGCACAGCAATCACATCATCTCCTTGCATTGTGGGGTCAGTCAGAAATAAAATTCTTGGCTGTCCAGAAACAGCATTAGGTTGCGATAAAGCTCTCATTTCTGCTTGGATAATGGGAAATTTTGCATCCCAAGTAGCCGCATCTCTAACATTTAACCCATCATCAATATGAACTGAATCTGCGGGTGTAAAATCTCCTCCCCATCGCAGCATCGGTTCATTACGGATGCTTTGAATAAAGTTTTGAATGCTTTTAGGTAGATTTTTTAAGTTGTTTTTATCAAGAGCATTGCTGTTAAATAGCTTATCTCCTAGCATCACATTCATATCAATACCATGTCCTACCAAATGATTTGACCGACTAGCAGGACGAACAACTGCGCCGGAAACTACACCACCTTGTAAGCGAGTTGAACTTGTGACATAAATTTTGATACTAGCATCCGTAGCAAATTGATCAACTTTTTCAAGGGAGTCAAAAAATTCAACGTCTGCTAAAAGAGGTTTCCCAATAAATCGAGGTGATTTAAATGCTTCTAATTTAGTTACCATAATTACCTTAATTTGGGATGCACTAGTTAATTTTTTGGAAACCATCTATGGTGATGGAGGAAGTGAGACTAGATGATTATGGATTTATAATATTTCTCATACCTTTAGAAGTAGCCTTAAGTATAATTTCAGTTTTCGCCCTGAGATGGTAAATTATTAAGAAATATCAACTGATTAATAGCGATCGCGCACACTTAGAGCAGTATCAGAAAAATCACTAAATACGCCATCAACCCCTAAACTGAAAAATAGTTCATATTCCCCTTGGGGATTACCTTGGAAGTCTAGAGGTAGAAAGTAGTCTTCGTTGCGAAAAGTCCAGATATGTACCTGTAAACCAGCAGCATGAGCATTCTGTACCACAGATGTAGGTGATAGCAATTTATTTTCACTGTCTTTAGGGACTAAAATATCTTTATGAATGCCGATTGCTTGGGCATATTTAGCAATCTCCTCTAATCCTGATATGGTGACTAAATCTGTATATTTGCGAATATCACCACTAACAACAAAATCAAAAGGTTGACCAGTAAGATTGATTAATTGGACTAAAGGTAAATGGGTTTTTTGAGCTAAATATTGTAAGTTACTCACTTCAAAAGACTGAATAAAAATAGGTGTATTTTCTGCCTGATAATCTAAAGTGGCAAGTAGAGGTTCTTCTAAATCTAAATTTATCGATCTAAAATAAGTGGGATGCTTTGTTTCAGGATAAATGCCAATATTGCGCCCCAGTTTTGTACTGTAGTTCTTGGCTAAATCAATAATTTCTTGGAGTGTGGGAATTTCCCACAAATCATCATAAATAGTATTTTGTTGACGTAATTGAGGGATTCTTTCTTTGGCACGTAATGTTTTGATTTCGGCTAGAGTGAAGTCTTCTGTAAACCAACCCGTTTTTGATTCGCCATCGATAATTTTAGTTGTGCGCCGTTGAGCAAATTCGGGTTGTTTGGCAACATTAGTGGTTTCGGAAATTTCGTTTTCGTGACGCGCAATTAAAACACCATCTTGAGTTGAAACTAAATCTGGTTCAATGTAGTCTGCACCAAAATTAATTGCTAATTCATAAGCGGCTAAAGTATGTTCTGGGCGATAGCCACTAGCGCCGCGATGAGCAATAATGATGGGTTTTTTATTCATTATCAGGGTATGTTTTTAACAAATGTTAATATTGGGAGACGGGATGCGATCGCCTATGACTTCTTGCTGATGCTTTTTGATACCCAGAAAGATTAACCTAGAATTATCCCAACAAATAAAATTATATTTACTCACTATCCTTCCATAAGTATAATGATTCAGACTCAGCCTCAACTCAAGCGCATAGAAGAATTACGCCAGCTTTTGCAACAAGCCAGTTACGCCTATTATGTTTTAGACGCGCCCATCATGGGAGATGCAGTCTATGACCAGCTATACCGCGAATTGCAACAGTTAGAAACTCAGAATCCAGAATTGGTTACACCCGACAGTCCAACTCAGCGGGTGGGTGAAAGACCAGCCACACATTTTACCTCAGTACGCCACAATATCCCTTTGTACAGTTTGGAGAATGCTTTTAACGTTGATGAGTTGCAAGCTTGGGATCAACGTTGGCGGCGACAACTGCCGACAACTGACGCGGTAAAATATGTCTCGGAACTGAAAATTGATGGTTCGGCTTTGGCGCTGACTTATCAAGATGGTGTATTAGTCAGGGGTGCAACTAGAGGTGATGGGGTTACGGGTGAAGAAATTACCCAAAATGTGCGAACAATTCGTTCTATTCCCTTGCGTTTAAACTTTGATGGGATAGAACCAATAGAAAGAGTGGAAGTGCGCGGTGAAGCATTTTTACCCTTGGAAGTGTTTAAGCAAATCAACGAAGAACGGCAAAAAGCAGGCGAACAATTATTTGCTAACCCCCGCAACGCCGCCGCAGGGACACTCAGACAGTTAGACTCGCGCATTGTGGCGCGACGACGATTAGATTTTTTTGCTTACACTTTGCATATTCCGGGGATGGATGATGCGAGTATTGCTAATACCCAATGGGAAGCCTTGGAATTATTACAAAAAATGGGTTTTCGGGTAAATCCTAATCATCAACTGTGTGAGTCTTTGGCTGAAGTCGCAGAATACTATAAATACTGGGATACGGAAAGATTGAATTTACCCTACATGACCGATGGTGTAGTGGTAAAGTTGAATGCTTTTAAACTGCAAGAACAATTAGGGTTTACCCAAAAATTCCCGCGCTGGGCGGTAGCGTTGAAGTACCCAGCGGAAGAAGCACCCACCCGTGTGGAAAATATTGCGGTGAATGTTGGTAGAACTGGGGCGTTAACACCGTTGGCAGAGATGCGTCCGGTACAATTGGCGGGGACAACAGTTTCTCGCGCTACCTTACATAATAGCGATCGCATTGTTCAATTAGACATCCGCATCGGTGATACTGTCATTGTTCGCAAAGCTGGGGAAATTATTCCCGAAGTGGTGCGAGTAATTAAAGAACTGCGTCCGGCTGATACTGTACCATTTGTTATGCCTTCCCATTGTCCTGTTTGCGGTCAAGAAGTGGTGCGAGAATCAGGAGAAGCCGTAACTCGTTGCGTGAATGCTTCTTGTGCAGCTATTCTCAAAGGTTCCATTGAACATTGGGTTAGCCGGGATGCTTTAGATATTAAAGGTGTGGGGGAAAAATTAGTGCATCAACTGGTAGATAAAGGTTTGGTGCATTCTGTCGCTGATTTGTATGATTTGACAGAAGCCCAATTATGTAGTTTAGAAAGAATGGGGGAAAAATCGGCACAGAAATTAGTAGATGCGATCGCCCAATCAAAAAATCAACCTTGGCATCGGGTATTGTATGGTTTAGGCATTCGTCATGTTGGCAGTGTGAATGCCCAACTCATCACTGAAAAATATCCCGCCGTTGAGAAATTAGAAACCGCCAAACAATCAGACATTGCCGGTATTTATGGCATTGGTGCAGAAATCGCCCAATCTGTTTATCAGTGGTTTCAGATTGATGCCAATCAAGCTTTAATTGAACGCTTAAAAACCGCAAATTTACAATTCGTTGCTGACGAAACTACAACCATTGGTAATAGTCATCAAAAGTTTGCCGGAAAAACTTTTGTGGTGACAGGCACATTACCCACCTTAAAGCGCGATGAAGCTAAAGCACTCATCCAAAAAGCTGGCGGTAAAGTCACAGATTCCGTCAGTAAAAAAACTGATTATTTGGTAGTAGGAGAAGATGCTGGTTCTAAATTAGAGAAAGCCCAAGCTTTGGGAATTACTCAGTTAACTGAGACACAGCTATTAAATATGTTAGAGGTAGAGATTAACTAAACTCCATCGTCTCCACAAAAGACAAAATATTATCCTTAATATACTCAGCTTCTTCGGCGATGTCATTTGGTATTTCGCCATATAAAAAGCTGCGTTGATTGCTAACTATATATAAAAACTCTCCATTAATAAAAGCCAGCAATCCACGATAAGCATCCAATCTAGTAGCAGTACCGTTATTTCCTTGTTGAGACATTGTTGAACCTTTAGGCATATCAACTAAGGCGTAATATGCGCCGGCAAAGGTTTCTTCTAAATACTCACTATACTTGATTTGAGCATCTGACACATTCGTAAAAATTGCTTGGGGGATATATTTATCTACTACGATATTTTTTAAATATTCCTCCTGTCCTTCAGATTCTAATTCTTCTAACTGTTCTGGAGGTAGAGGATAATAATCAATCCGTAACAAAGTCCCAAAGTCATCAGAAAAACCCACTACTCCTTCTTGGGTTTGAATCTTACCTCCTTGTGTTGGATCAACAGGAATCGAAACTGTAAAGTTGCCTAAAGGAGATTCATAGACATCTTCGAGATAGTCTTCTAAAGTAATTGTGTCCTCTTCATCATCAAAGTCTGCTTCATTTTCCCCTGCTTGAAAAGCCGCAATTATTTCTTTGACAATTTCATCGGCTTCTTCATCTTCAATATCTAATGCTGCTTGTAACCTTTTCAAGAAAGGCTGTTTATTTTGAGGAACAATTAATTCTTCTTCATCTAGAAGTGCAACTACCCCAGCTGCAAAACCATCTAAGACTAAATCTTCGGGGAGAGATTCATTCGCAGTGTTAAACAACGGACTCAACCCTTGTGATTCGGCCATATAGATGAGTTTATCGACGATTTCGATCATTTCGTCTTCTGAATATTCTTCAAAAACCTCAAATTCCCACAAAATACCTGCTAAACCTTCGGAATCTACTTCTTCAATCGAAGAATCGGCGATCGCCGTTACCACCGCGATCGCTGCTACAGCCTCTTCTGGTGTTAAAGACTCAGTTAATGTTTTTTGTGAGTTAAAAACGTTATCATATTTAGTCATAATTGTTACCCCCTGTTGATTGCTTACTAGTTTGATTAAAATTTTCTTTCAACTCATATTTATTTGTATTTAATTAATCCACTTAACTTTTTTCATCCTCCAAATGAGACATCCAAAAGTAATTAGCAATATGTCCGCAAAAAACAGCAAAAATTTGCTATAAATTTGGACAATTCACCCATCATTTAGATTAATTAGCCTCGATAAACTGAGCTTTCATTAAAATTATTTTGTTTCAACAGTTGAATTTCCTAATTCATCTACTGCTAATGATTACCATAAAAAATCAATTTATAATTTTTTTTAACAGTTCTATAAATTCTCACATCACCAAACAAAGTTCGTCATCCTGATATTTGATGCACTACATTACATAAATTCGATTTGTTTTGTATCACATAACCTTGACAATTTATGCAACATAATATTCTACCAAAAGCTAATTTCTTAGGATTAATTTAATTTTGACAACAAAATCTACATATATTAACTGCCAGAACATCGATTTTTTAACCTCTAGCAAGAGAACTATATCTAACGATAGAAAATAAACTAGCTCTCGATAGATTTTCTTTACCAATAGCAGGATGGCATAATACCGAAGTGCAAAGCAACACATAACATCAACTTTTATGGTGCAAACACCTCAATCCCAATTCTCACCAGACCAATATACAGTAGATTCAGCCACAGCCGAAGTAGAAGCGCTGATTCAAACGCCACCATCAGATACAGAGCTTAATCTAGAGTTTCTCTACACCAGAGATATTGAATTTCGCCAAGAAACAATTTACTTTATCGTTGTCGATCGCTTTCATGATGGCGATCCCGAAAATAGTGAAGGCATTAACCCAGAATTGTATGATCCCAGCGGACAAGACTGGGGTAAATACTGGGGCGGTGATTTGCAAGGTGTGATCGATAAATTAGACTATCTCAAAAATATGGGAGTCACCGCTGTTTGGTTAACTCCGTTATTTGAGCAAGTAGAAGAATTATTTGTGGGGAATGCAGCCATACATGGCTATTGGACAAAAGATTTTAAACGCATCAATCCCAGGTATATTACTAAAGACGAAAACCCTTCTTTAAATGAAACCCAAGAAGCCAAAAATACAACATTTGATCGCTTGATTGCAGAGTTGCACAAACGCAACATGAAACTGGTGCTGGATATTGTTTGTAACCACAGCACCCCTGATACCAGCGGTAGTAAAGGTGAATTGTATGACGACGGTGTAAAAATCGCTGACTTCCATAACGATGTTAATAACTGGTATCACCATTATGGTGAAGTACAGAACTGGGAAGATGATTGGCAAGTCCAAAACTGTGAATTAGCTGGTTTAGCCACCTTCAATGAAAACAACAGCGAATATCGGGAGTACATCAAATCAGCCATTAAACAATGGCTAGATAGAGGCGTAGATGCACTGCGGGTAGACACTGTGAAACACATGCCGATCTGGTTTTGGCAAGAATTCACAGGGGATATGTATAATCACAGACCAGATGTATTTATTTTTGGCGAATGGATTTATAGTGGGCCGCAGGACGATCGCTCTCTGGAATTTGCCAATAATTCCGGAATGACTATTCTAGACTTTGGCTTGTGTGTAGCTATTCGCGCCGCCCTCGCCCAAGGTTCAGAAAACGGATTTCAGACAATTCAATACATTTTTGATGAAGACTACCGCTACAACGGCGCAACCGAGTTAATCACCTTCATCGATAACCACGATATGCCGCGCTTTCAATCGCTGAACTCTGATCCAGCGATGTTGCGAGTGGCGATCGCCTTAATCATGACATCCCGTGGTATCCCCTGCATTTATTACGGTACAGAGCAGTATCTGCATAACGACACCGATGGCGGTAACGACCCCTACAACCGCCCCATGATGGAAAAATGGGACAACGACACCGAAGTTTATCGCTACCTTCGCTTACTATCAGGTTTACGACGACTGAACCCTGCTATTTCAATGGGTAGTCATTGGCAAAAATACATCACCCCCGATGTTTACTGCTACGTCCGCCGCTATCATGATTCCCTGTGCTTCGTCGCCCTCAACCGAGGTGGCGAAGTCACATTACCCGAAATCGAAACAGAACTACCCGACGGCGAACATACTTGTGTCATTACACGCAATAAATACGAAGTCAAAGACGGCAAAATTTACGACCTACACCTAGAAGAACGGGGAGTAATTGTCATCAGCCACGTTGGTGAGAGAATTAAAGGACAAACCATTATTCGGGTGCAACTTAATGGCGTAGATACCCAACCGGGTGAAACCATAGTTGTTACAGGCGACTGCCCAGAATTAGGCAATTGGGATATTAGTAAAGCTTATCCCCTAGAATATATCAACGCCAATACTTGGTTTGCCGAAATTCCCTTTGATGAAAGTGCAGGCAAATTAATTAGTTATAAATATGCCCTCTGGCGCGAAGGGCGATCGCCCCTGCGGGAAAACACCACCCCCCGCCGTTGGGTAGTTGCCAAAGAAGGCACAGTTAAATGGCGCGACACTTGGACAACCGGACGCGAATCTTAGAAGTCTGAAGTCTGAAGGCTCGGAGGGTATAGGGAGATAATGTGTAATACATAAAAAATACACATTGTCTCCCTACTAAAACTTATTCATCACCCTATAAGTGATTTGGGAGAAAAACGGGTGGCGTTATACATTAAATGTATAGCAAGAAGCATAAAGAGTCAGACCGAAAGCATGAATGACAGGAATAGTCATACTTTTTCTCCTGCCTCTCCGCAGTCGCTACAACGGGGGGAACCCCCGCAACGCGCTGCTCTCTGCCTCCTGCTTTTCACACCTGACCAACTCAGGCTTGGTCGTTCACAGCGAAGGGTTTGGAAATGTTTGCTTCCTCAGAAACTCCTATAATTGGGACAATTTTATTAGTAGCTTTTGGCATATTAGGCTGGGGCTTTTATCGCGCTAGACCTTTTGGAAAACTGGGAATCTTAGCCTGGTTGCAATCAGTGGTGTTAATGTCTCCCTGGCTGCTATTCTTTGGTTTGTTTGCTGCGGGAATTTACCTCAACATAGTCGGGATATTGTTGTTGGTGGTAGCTTCTGCGGGATTATATATCTACCTTGGTAGACAATTACGGGCGGCTGGGCAAGATGCCATTCTCCAGCAACGAGCAACAGAAAGGCTTGCAGCTAATTCCACCTCGGAAGGTAATGCTGCACAAACACCAGTTATTGCCGAACTAAAAGAAGTCTTATCAATTCCCGAAGCAGATTTGAGTGCCATTAGAAGCATTTTTGGCATTGATACATTTTTTGCGACAGAAACGATCGCCTATCAAGAAGGCGCTATCTTTAACGGTAATCTGCGCGGCGAACCCCAAGAAGTTCACAACCGCCTCAGTGATAAGTTACGCGAACGTCTGGGTGAACAATATCGCCTGTTTTTAGTCGAAAGCACAGACGGTAAACCTGTGGTGATTGTATTACCTAGCCGTAACGATCCCCGTCCCACTACAACAGGGCAAAAAGCCTTTGCCGGAATTTTGCTCATCGCCACTCTGGCTACATGTTTAGAAACTGCCGGGTTACTCCTGAACTTCGATTTATTTGCTACCCCAGCACGCTTTACCCAAGCCCTACCCATCGGCCTCGGCATATTTGTAATTTTGATTGCCCACGAAATCGGTCATTGGGTAATTGCGCGGCGTTACCAAGTCCGTCTTAGCTGGCCTTTCTTTTTACCTGCTGTACAGATTGGCTCCTTTGGTTCCATTACCCGCTTTGAATCTCTTTTACCCAACCGTACTGCATTATTCGATATTACTTTGGCAGGGCCAGCCGCTGGCGGTATTCTCTCTTTAATCATGTTGATTGTGGGGTTATTACTTTCCCACCCAGGCAGTTTATTTCAATTACCTAATCAGTTCTTCCAAGGCTCAATTTTAGTCGGCAGCTTGGCGCGAGTAGTCCTCGGTTCAGCTTTACAATCACCCTTAGTCAACGTCCATCCTTTAGTCATCATTGGTTGGCTGGGCTTGGTAATCACCGCCTTAAACCTGATGCCAGCCGGTTCTCTAGATGGTGGACGCATCGTCCAAGCCATTTATGGGCGCAAAACCGCCAGAAGAGCCACATTTGCCACCTTAATTTTGTTGGCATTAGTTTCGCTTGGTAATACCTTGGCGATGTACTGGGCAATTGTCATTGTGTTTTTACAACGAGACTTAGAACGCCCCAGCCTCAACGAAATCAGCGAACCCGATGATGCCAGAGCCGCGTTAGGTCTTTTGGCACTATTTTTAATGATTGCCACGCTTTTACCCTTAACTCCAGGTTTAGCTGGGCGTTTGGGCATTGGGTGATTAACTCTGAAGAATCCTAAACTTTAAATCGTAGTGGTATGGGCCAATTGATTTGGGTCATACCATTACTGCCAAAAAAACCCTGTTTAACTTCGCGCTTACCTCTTCATCTCACCGTGCTTAAATAAACTGTATTGGAATTTGGACAACATGACACTTAGCAAAAGTGAGAAAATGGGCAAAGTAACTACCACAATTACTATTACCAACCAAATTGACCAGACACTTGCAGAAAGAGGATTTATTCCTCCAGAACAAATACGCTCAATTACTTTATATGATGTTTTGGTAGACACAGGTGCAACAAGACTTTGCTTACCTAAAAATATTATTCTTGAATTAGGATTACCTCTTCAAGGGGAAGTAGACGTAAAAATAGCTACAGGAATACACAAAGCTCGGATTTTTAAAATGTTAAATCTTTCTGTTGCAGGGCGAGAAGGAATATTTAATTGTATTGAATTACCAGAAGGTTCAGATCCTTTATTAGGATTGATACCTTTAGAAGATTTAGGTTTAGAACCCGATTTAATCAATCAAAAATTGAGACTTTTACCATTTGAAGGAAAAGATACTTATTTAATGGTTTTATAATTAGAACTTATTCTGATCTCATATATAGTATGTATGAATAAATTTTAATTGGTATTTCTTTCTTAAACAAGAGAATTGGCAAGCACTAGATAATTACAAAAATGGGGAAATCATATTGGACAGTTATAGATTTTCCAGATGAAGTAATTCAATCAGAATGGTTAGGTTTTCCAAAAGAATTTATCGGTCTTTTTGGAAAATACTCACTACAAAAGGAATAGGCGGGATAGCTTAATAATCACTATCAGCAACACAAATACCTTTACATTTAATCCCATTTGTAGCAGTACGCAAACAATGAGGACAGAGAATTTTTTCTACTTCCATTTCTTGATTTATTTCTATACTATTACTTGCCTGTAATTTGTCTTTCTCTGTCTGGGGTGTTACAGTCATAAAACTTGCAGAATCGTTTGGCACTTTCACTTAAATGCTAACAATATTTTAATTGATTGTAGCTCCAAAAGGTTGCACTGACTCAAACACAGAGATTTCACTCCCAACTCAATTTTGTACACATACCCATCCGCGGATGGAGGCGAGAAATTTCTAGTGGATTAATAATGGCTGTGCTAATGAGGAAGGCGATCGCATCTCAAGCATGATTTCGAGTCAACTGTAGCAGTCATAATTACACACCAGAGTAAGGCGCTAGAGCAAAAGTCTGCGTAGTATCAACAACAAGAAAGCGATCGCATAAATGAAACAGTTCTGCCTGAGTCTGAGTTTGTCGCATCAGCCGCAAGAAAACACCTTCAGAGTCAACACTCAAGGCAATATAGTTGAGGAACATTTTGAGGTAGCTTACACGCGCACGCTCTGGGATATTTGGTGCTGCTGGAGTTTGCCACAAACGATCAATGTATTTGCGTACCTCGACCAAAGGAACGGGTGCGATCGGTTCCAAACGCAAGACTTGCCGGATTTGATCAAAAATCCAAGGATTGCCAATTGCCCAGCGTCCCACCATCACACCAGCTGCACCTGTTTGAGCCAGCACCGATAATGCTTGTGCCGCTGAGTAGATATTTCCGTTAGCCAACACTGGACAATTGACTCGTCTGACGGCTTCGGCAATCAAATCATAATTCACTCGCCCGTGGTATCGATCTAGAACTGTGCGACCATGTAAACTCAGCAAATCAATGTTGTGGTGATTGATCAAATCTAGAATTTGGTAAAAGGTATCGGTATTTTCAAAGCCTAAACGCATCTTGACCGTGAAAGGTCGATCATTAACTGCTTGCCGCAATTCTCCCAGAATTCTATTAACTTTTTCGGGTGAAAGCAGCAATCCACCCCCAGCTTTCTTGCGGTAAATTCTCGGTGCGGGACAGCCCATATTCAAGTCAACTCCCGCAATATTATAACCGCAGAGTTCTTGTGCTGTTCTGACTAAATGGGGAATGCTTTCACCCATCATTTGAGCAAAAACAGGGCGACTAGTATCGTTTTCGGTGATTGATGCCAGAATGCTAGGGTTGAGTCGTGAGGTTTCATTGACGCGGAAATATTCGGTAAAAAAGTAGTCAGGACTGCCGTACTGATTGATAACCTTCATAAACCAGAGATTTGTGACATCCTGCATAGGTGCAAGAGCAGTCAGGGGTAAATCTAGATGAAGCGATTGAGGAAGCGATACCTGGGACATAAAATGGAGAGCATTCGACACAGCATCACTCTATCAAACAAAATGAATCTATTAGGGAAGCTTATTGTAAGTAGCCGTCATGAACTGCGTTCTGCTGTACGCAGTTCATGACGGCTACTTAGGTGGTAAAGCAGAATTCGTGAAACTTAACATTTGCCAGAACTCTCGGTAAAATACATAAGCCTTATCCTTTTTCCTCACAATCATGGGCAATACTTTTGGGCATCTATTTCGCATCACTACTTTTGGTGAATCCCACGGCGGCGGGGTGGGAGTTGTCATTGATGGTTGTCCGCCGCAACTGGAAATCACCGCGGAAGAAATTCAGTTTGAGTTAGACAGAAGGCGACCAGGACAAAGTAAGATTACCACGCCGAGGAAAGAAGCAGACACCTGTGAGATTTTGTCTGGGGTGTTTGAGGGAAAAACTCTGGGGACACCGATTGCGATTTTGGTGCGAAATAAAGATACCCGTCCGCAAGATTATGACGAAATGGCAGTGAAATATCGCCCTTCCCATGCGGATGCGACCTATGATGCTAAATACGGAATTCGGAATTGGCAAGGGGGCGGTAGGTCTTCAGCGCGGGAGACAATTGGTAGAGTAGCCGCAGGTGCGATCGCTAAAAAAATTCTCCGACAAGTTGCTAATGTAGAAGTGATTGGTTATGTCAAACGTATTAAAGATTTAGAAGGCATAGTTGACTTTAATACTGTCACCTTAGAAGAAGTAGAAAGTAACATTGTCCGCTGCCCTGATGATGAATGCGCCAATCGGATGATTGAATTAATCGAGCAAACTGGCAGACAAGGTGATTCTATCGGTGGTGTGGTGGAATGTGTCGCCCGAAATGTGCCGAAAGGTTTGGGTGAACCAGTATTTGATAAGTTAGAAGCTGATATTGCTAAAGCGGTGATGTCGCTTCCTGCTAGTAAAGGTTTTGAAATTGGTTCAGGTTTTGCAGGGACACTGTTAACAGGAATTGAACATAACGACGAATTTTATATTGATGAAAATGGGGAAATTCGCACTGTAACTAACCGTTCTGGTGGCATTCAAGGCGGTATTTCTAACGGCGAAAATATCATTTTACGAGTGGCTTTTAAACCAACAGCCACTATTAGAAAAGAACAAAAAACCGTCACGCGTGAGGGTGAAGAAACACTATTAGCAGCGAAAGGTAGACATGATCCCTGTGTGTTACCCCGTGCAGTTCCAATGGTAGAAGCTATGGTGGCGCTGGTTTTATGTGACCATTTATTGCGGCATCACGGACAGTGTAAGGTGTTGTAATTAATACGCTTTTGATTTGCAAAAATATTTATTCTTCCTGGGGCAGTATTTTACTCGCCCTTTTTTTACGACGTTGTTATAGTAGCGAATAACACATCTGTGTAAGTGCGATCGCATCTACTATCAATATGGATACAGAATCAGAAATTCGGCTTAAACACTTCACTGCACTCAAGTCTAAATATCAAGCAACTAATTATCAAGATACCTCACCAGCTAGTCTGCTGTATCTCATACTACGAAAAGCTAATTTAGGTATTGAGTTAACTGACCTAGAATTTGATTGGTTAAAAAAACAAGCACTTTTTCAAACTGTTGAAACTATTTACCAACAGCAACAATCTAATTTAGACGAACTGAAAAAATTAGAAAATGAGTTTTCCTATCTTAAATCTCAGTATCAAGTACCTAACAATTCGAGAGCTTTTCAAAATATTTGTACTACTCTTTACCCGATTCTTTGGAAGCTTCACTCAGAAAAAGCACTCACTGATTCCGAGCTTGAATGGCTAAAAAATAATCAGCTTGGTGCGACAATTTCTCTTGCTCATAAGATGAAATTAGAAAAACATTTTTTGACCTTGAAGGAAAAGTACCAAGCTACTAAATATCAAGGTTTATCACCTGATAGTCCACTGTATAAAATTCTCAATAAGCTGGAGAATAAGCAAACAATCAACAATCTTGAGTTGGAATGGTTGCAAAAAAGGGAACTATTTGAAGCTGTCAAAATTTTTGAGCAACAAGAAGCAGAAAAGCAAACAAAATTTGTCCAATTAAAGATAAATTATCGCGCAGATAAATATATAGATGTATCACTATCTAGTCCACTGTACTCTATTCTACAAAAGCTAGACAGTGATGAACAATTAAGTGATTCAGAATTAAAGTGGTTAGAAAAAAAAGGGCTAACTGAAACGATTACTATTGCTCAAGAGTTAGAAAAAATACGAGAATTTACAAATTTAAAACTCAAGTATAAAGCACATCAATATGAAGACTCATCACCCAAGAGTCATTTGTATAAAATTCTTAAAAGTCTGGAGGGAGAACATAAGTTAGGTGAGCAAGATATTAACTTTCTCAAAAAACGCAAGCTCATTGAGACTATACAAATTGCTAATGAACAATATATATCTATTCTAAAATCTAAGATACATTTAGAAGAGTTACCGAATGATTTAGATATTGAATGGCTGAAAAATAATGGACGCGAAGATATCATTGTTTTAGCTCAACAGAAGCACTACGCTATTCTCAAGAGAAAATATGGATTGATAGAACCTAATCTACCAATGCAGCCTTTTTACGAAATCATGCTAAAACTAGAGAAAAAAGAACGTCTTGATATTGTATTAGTCACTCAGTTAATAGAACAAAATATGTTGTCCCGTGAGGGCAAGATTGCAACTGCACACTATAGATTAGAAGCGGAGTTTTACGAGCAAGAAATTATGCGTACTGGGAATAACTGGAATATACCTAACGCTAGTAGTTATTGGCGTAAAGCCAATGAACCAGAACAGGCATTAAGAGTCACTGACTTAGACTTGAATAAAGTCAAAGAAAATAAGTTAAAATCTGCAATTCTAGTTACTAGAGGCGGAGCATTCAGAGATATGAACAACTTAGATAAGGCTGAAAAATGTGCCAAAAAAGCTATAGATTTTCATTCAGACAGTTATCAGCCTTATACCTTACTAGGTGCAATTTATTTCAGTTGTGGTGACAGGGATAAAAGTAATTATTACTTTGAAGAAGCAATCAAACGCGGGGCTAAACCTGAAGATATAGATGATGAAATCAAACGAGTATTCCGTAATACAAAAAATGAAGAACAACGCCACGAAGCAGCAACATATTTACTTAAGAAAGACCTACGAAGGTATGCTTGGGCTAAAAGTTATCTGAAAAACACCCAAAAATCATGAATAACTGAGATTTTGCAATATTAATCTATGTTAATATATGTTCGTCGCATATCATTGACTGCTATTAGTCAAATCTAATGGATTTTTTGACAATTTTAGGATTAGTAGCTGGGGCATTAACTACCATTGCATTTTTGCCCCAGATGTTTAAAACATGGAAAAGCAAATCAGCAAAAGATGTTTCTTTTGTGATGTTGATTACATTTATGAGTGGATTGTTATTATGGTTAGTTTATGGTATTGCTTTACAAGCGTTGCCGATTATTCTTGCTAATGCTATATCATTTATTTTTAACTTGATAATTTTATGCTTGAAAATCAGATATAAATCAAATTAAATTCAACGGTTTGAGTATCACTTATAGGATTAAATATTTCTAAATTAAATACATTACTAATTATAATATTGCCCTCAGATAAAATATCGATAGAAATATATACCAAAATACAGAGGTACAAACAATTGTACCTCTGCTATTAAATTTGTGGGATTGATATTTTTAGCAAAAGCTATAGCTTTTAATTAATTAAGAACGCCGCACATTTAAACAGCACCATTCTTTCTTTTTCCACAAAGCTGCAACAACCCAACCATGTTTTTCTAATACATCTGCAACTGATTTAGATTGCTCTAATAAAATGCCACTAAAGATACCCCAAGTTGTCGGTTTGGCGATCGCAGTCATTTCGGGAACCAACTGAATAATCACTTCAGCTAAGATATTACAGACGATGCCATCTACTGGTTTCTCGATAATTTGGCTCAAAACATCTACACTACCTTCGGCGGGAATCAGACGTTCTAAGCTCACGTTATTGAGGGCGCAGTTGCTAAAAGTCGATCGCACTGCTAAGGGATCATTATCCACCGCATAGACTTTTTCAGCACCTAGCAAAATTGCCCCGATGGATAAAATACCAGAGCCGCAACCGATATCTGCAATTATCACTGATTCTCTTTCTTGATTTCCCACAAACGATTGGGGAACCTCACTCAAGCGCATTTCTAGGGCTTCTAAACAAAGTTGCGTTGTCGCATGGTTCCCCGTACCAAAGGCCACACCGGGATCAAGGAGAATCACCAAACGGTCTGTTTCTGCTATTGGTAGCCATGCAGGATTAATCAAAAAGCGATCGCCAATTTCCTGGGGTTGCCAATATTGCTTCCAGCTACTCGCCCAATCTTCTTCATCGATTAATTGCCAATGTAAACTGGGCGCAGACATTCCGACACATAAAGCATCTTGACGCAACCACAACGCCAATGCACCTAAATCTAATAACTGGGCTTGAAATTGCGGTAAGTAAGCCTTGACTAACGAAGAATTCCCTTTGCGTTCGCTGGCTGTACCCCGACTACCAAAATCTTCCAGCCGCCAAAAGATCGAATCTTCTAGCTCTGGTTCACATAAAATTTGCAGTTCCCACCAAGTGTTTGCCATAAAAAAAGTTAAAAGTTCAAAGGCAAAAGGCAAAAGAAATTGAGTTCTTTTTACTTTTGCCCTTTTACTTTTGCCTTATAAAGTTACTGTATACGCGTCTCGAATTCCCTGTACTTTGGTGATTTCCGCCAAAATACCATCGGGTAAGGGGTCATCAATACTCAAAGCCATTACTGCATCACCTCGGACGATTTTCCGTCCTACCTGCATACTAGCAATGTTGACGTTAAAACTGCCGAGAAGAGAACCGAGTTTACCGATAATCCCTGGCATATCGCGGTGTAAGGTGAACACCATGTGTTTGCTTGGGGGAACGTTAATTGGGAAGCCATCAACGTCTGTTAAGTGAATTTCTTTTTCACCCAACAACGCACCTGTAACTGAGTGAGTACCTAAAGTACCTGTGGCTTCCAGACGCAGAGAACCGGCGTAGTCGCGCACAGAAGCATCGCGTGTTTCAATGACGCGAATTCCTCGTTCTTTGGCTTCGATGTGGGCATTGACGTAATTTACCCGTTCCCGCAGAGCTTGGTGAAGTAGACCTTTTAAGGATGCTACCACTAAGGGCTGACTCTTATTAGTTGCGAGTTCGCCTTGTAGTCTGACGGTTAGTGTTTCTACTCGACCACCAGCTAACTGACCGACCAAGTTACCCAAGGTTTCCGCCAGCTGCATGTAGGGTTTAAGTTCTTCTAAGACATCGGGGCCGAGTCCGGGAATGTTGACGGCGGAACGTGCAGGGAGTCCCAGCAGTACATCGCGGATTTGTTCAGCAACGTCAATTGCTACATTCACTTGAGCTTCTGTGGTGGAGGCTCCTAGGTGGGGAGTGAGGATGGCTTCTTTACCGAGCGATCGCAATTCTGATTCCCCCAGCGGTTCTGACTCGAACACATCCAAAGCTGCACCAGCAATTTTACCTTCTTTGATCGCTGCGGCTAAAGCTGCTTCATCAATAATTCCACCACGAGCGCAGTTAATAATCCGCGCTGTGGGCTTCATTTTTGCCAGAGTTTTAGCATTGATTAAATGGGTAGTTTCTGGGGTTTTGGGAATGTGGAGTGTGATGTAGTCAGCTTGCTGCATGAGCAAATCCAAGTCTACCAACTGACAGCCAATTTGCTCGGCTCTGTCGTTGGAGATGAAGGGATCATAGGCTAGTAATTTCATTCCCATTGCCTTAGCCACAGCCGCAACGTGGGAACCGATTTTACCTAAACCGACAATACCGATAGTCTTTTTGTAAACTTCTGCACCGACAAAAGTTTTGCGATCCCATTCACCACGTTTGACAGAAGCGTTAGCATCAGGAATGTGGCGAGATAATGACAACATCATTGCCAGTGCGTGTTCTGCCGCTGCGATCGTATTCCCTTCAGGAGAATTAACTACAACAATTCCTTTGCGTGTAGCAGCAGGCACATCAACATTATCCACGCCAACACCAGCACGACCAATAATTTTTAACTGTGTGCCAGCTTCAATGATTTCTTCTGTTACCCTTGTGCCAGAACGAATCATTAGCGCATCGTAATCACCAATAATTTCAATTAATTCCGCGGGTTTTAGACCAGTTTTGACATCAACAGTAGCAACTTGGGATAAGATGTCAATCCCAGCTTGGTCAATAGGATCGGAGACGAGAACCTTGGACATGATTACTTCATTTAAATCTATAGGTTATGCTGCACAAGACTTTTTAGTTTAGTCTTTATCCGCTGCAATTCAGCAAAAATATTCGTTTACTATCAACTTAGATTGCCTAGTACCGCACGGCGGAAATAAACATACCATAAGGAATTGCTAAAATGCTTGTGGGATAACTATTCTTTCTTTTGCCTTTTGCCTTTTGCCTTTTTACTTTTGCCTTGTTGTACTAGTTTGTGCTGTTGATATTAGAGTGTCTGATAAAGCAAGAAAGCGACTGGCACAGGCGAGGGGATCAGAATAAATATTTTGATACTTCTTAGACATCCTCTGAAAACAACGTCTATGGAGCAATCCAAAATTCAAAATTTCAAATCTAAAATCGTCTGACGCTGCCTCCTAGTCTCTGAAAATCAGTGGCTGTTATTACACCCTCTGGTAAATATAAACCAATAAGAGAGCCAAAAAACTAATATATTTATTAATCATTAGGGCTTATGGATATAAGGGGGTAGGAAGTATAAAACTTTCCTCCTGTAACCTGTTAATCGGAAATCGCTATAATTCTGGTGAGGATATTGGCGTGGATTCATAGACGAAAGCCAAGTGTCCGTAAGTTTTGGGGAAACCACCATGTTAGAGTACAACTTGCCGAGGTACTTGCCCTCCGCTGAAGAACTACCAGATTCTGATGAAACTCCTGTGGATAATGAACTGCAAGAATTAATACCAGGGTTACTCAAGGCTATTCTGTTAATACTTTGGTCTGACAGGATGGACTGGTTATTTGGCATAGATATGGGTATTTATTATGACCCTGATCAACCGCCAATTGTCCCAGATGGATTTTTGAGTTTGGGTGTAGAACGGTTCTATGATGAAGAACTGCGTCCTAGTTATGTGCTGTGGGATGAAAATGTTCTGCCAATTTTGGCTTTAGAAGTAGTTTCGCAAAATTATCGTAAAGAATACAGCGATAAATTAAACAAATACCAGGATTTAGGTGTACTATATTATGTGATTTATTCTCCTCGTCGTCGCCGCAAACCTCGTTTAGAAGTACATAAGTTGGTTAATGGTAAGTATCAATTACAACCAGGGAATATTGTTTGGTTAGCAGAAATCGGCTTAGGAATTGGTTGTGAACGAGGAAATTACTGCGGTGTAACTAGAGAATGGCTTTATTGGTATGACGAAGCCGGGAACAGATATCCGACACCAGAAGAACAAATTAAACAAGCTCAAAAACGCGCGGAATTGGCAGAGCAACGCGCTCAACAATTGGCAGAACAATTAAGAGCCTTGGGGATAGATCCAGATACTCTGGATTAAGAGTTGATTGAACGAATGGGAGTAACTTTCTTGTCTTGAAACTAATTAAATCAGATAGATCAACGTATACTATTTCTGATAAATTTACTTTGTTAAGAAGAGAAAATGAATTATATAAAGTTTTGCAAGTTTTAAGAAAATTAAGTCAAGTTTTAAGCTGATTATGTCTAATCGTCCTATTTATCTTGATTGTCATGCTACTACACCCGTCGATGAAAGAGTATTAGCAGCAATGTTGCCGTATTTCACCGAAAAATTTGGCAATCCTGCGAGTATTAATCATGTGTATGGTTGGGAAGCAGAAGCGGCTGTCAAACAAACGCGAGAAATATTAGCAGCAGCAATTAACGCCACACCCGCAGAAATTGTCTTTACTAGCGGTGCAACAGAAGCGAATAATTTAGCAGTTAAAGGTATCGCTGAAGCTTATTTTCAAAAAGGTCAGCATATTATTACTGTCGCAACAGAACATAAAGCAGTTTTAGACCCTTGCGAGTACCTGAAAAGTCTGGGGTTTGAAATTACAATTTTGTCAGTACAAAAAGACGGATTGATTGATTTAAATGAATTAGAAAAAGCTTGTCGTCCAGAAACAATTTTGGTATCGGTGATGACGGCGAATAACGAAATTGGCGTATTGCAGCCTTTAGCAGACATTGGCAAAATTTGCCGCGATCGCAATATCATTTTCCATACAGATGCTGCCCAAGCTATTGGTAAAATCCCCTTAGATGTGGAGGCAATGAACATCGACTTAATGTCCTTGACTGCTCATAAAGTATACGGGCCAAAGGGTATCGGTGCATTGTATGTCCGCAGACGCAACCCCAGAGTCCAGCTTGCACCTCAGCAGCACGGCGGTGGACATGAACGGGGAATGCGTTCGGGAACATTGTACACACCGCAAATTGTTGGTTTTGGCAAAGCTGTAGAAATTGCTTTAGCAGAACAAGCAACCGAAACCGCACGCCTGACTCAATTAAGAGAAAGTTTGTGGTTACAACTATCGCAATTAGCAGGAATTCACCTCAACGGACACCCCACCCAACGACTAGCGGGAAACTTGAATATCAGCGTGGCGGGAGTTGATGGTGCTGCATTATCCCTCGGACTGCAACCTGTAATAGCGGTATCTTCTGGTTCGGCTTGTTCATCCGCAATTACCGCACCTTCCCATGTTCTCACAGCCTTGGGAAATTCTGAGCAACTAGCTTATGCCTCTGTGCGGTTTGGCATTGGCAGATTTAATACATCTGAGGAAATTGATATAGTAGCAAAACATGCGATCGCTACCATTCAAAGTTTACGTAAACAAAAAACTTTGGTGTAGTGCGATCGCCTAATCTAAAGCACTTACTTAGACTCTACATGATCCACTTGCCAAACTCTCAAAGCCTGTGTTATCAAAAAAAGAGGCAAAATACTCAAAATCAACCCGTTGTTTTCCCCTTAGTTCTGGGAAAATGACCCCTAAAAACACTTGAGACGCGGCTGCTGAACCCATGTCTCTGCAATCAATTTAAAACCAGGGTCTTTTTTTAGACTCTCATGAAGTTTCATGCAGCCCAAAAATCTTCAACGTCTCCTGCGTGCTTTAGCACGGCAAGGGTTAGATGTTAATTATCTCAATGGGATTTATTCTGTCCGTTTAACTAATTCTCCCGATGCGCCAGCGGCGGAAGTCTTGCTACCAGAAGGCTTTCCTGTCGAAGCTAAGGCACTTAAGCAACTAGCTAATTTAGCAAATGTGCGCCACCCTAATGGCGGATGTGTCTGTCGTGCCTGTGCTACACCTGATTTTCACCCTGGTGATGCAGGTATAGCCATTGGTTCTGTCGTCGAAACTGTTGGTCAAGTCATCCCCGCCGCTGTGGGTTCTGACATTAACTGTGGAATGCGGTTGCACATTGCCGATTTAACCATTGATCAATTTCTCTCTCAACGGGACTTATTTGTAGAACAGATGAAGGGGGATTATTTCTTTGGTACCAGGGATGTCACCATGACGGCGCAAACTATGAAAGCTTCGTTTCAGCATGGTGTACTTGGTTGGTTGGATGCCATGTTGAACCAGGCGACAGGTAGTTTCGTCAAGTCTGACTTGGCGCAAATTTCCCAGGAAAGCGATCGCATTTTTTTAGGTGGTGCAATGGATGGTGACTGGAATTTAGCACCAGAAGAATTAGTTCCCGATACTGGACTAGTCAGGGATGGAGGACTCGCAACCATTGGTTCTGGCAACCACTTTGTGGAAGTGCAGCAAGTTGAGCGAATCGAAAATCGCTCTCTGGCTTACGCTTGGGGAATCAGAGAGGGGCAATTAACCTTTATGATTCACTCTGGTTCGCGCAATGTGGGTAAGTACATTGGCGGGATGTGGCGAGACCGGACTAAAGCAACTTGGCCGGAAAGTCTGAAGTATCCAGAATCTCAGATTTTTCCTTTGTCCGTGCATTCCCACCCGGAACTAGTTGCTAGTTACCTCAAAGCTGAGGGGACTGCTGCTAATTACGGCTTTATCAATCGCTTGTTATTAGCAGAACTACTACGTCTGCGGTTGCGACAAGTCTATGGTGATGTGGAAGCACCTTTAGTTTATGACTTACCCCACAACATTACCTTACCCGAAGGTCAAGGATGGGTAACGCGCAAAGGTGCTTGTCCCGCTTATCCAGGACAACCCGTAATTATTCCTGGTTCAATGGGCGCTTACTCTTATCTGATGGTAGGAAAAGGCAATCCAGCTTTTTGTAATTCAGCCTCACATGGTGCTGGCAGATTACGCAGCCGATTTGACTTGAGTCGCCAAGGTGCATGTCAAACAGAGTCGGAACTGGGATTAACTGGTGTAGACTGCATTACTTTACGGGAAGAACGCCGAATTGAAGAAGCACCCGCAGCCTATAAGCCAATTCAGTCAGTGATTGATATCCAGGTAAAAGCAGGAATGGTGGACGTTGTAGCAAGGTTGAGTCCAGTGTTGACCTTTAAAGCATAAGTGCCGAGATACAGCAAAGTTCTAAATTTCTAATTCAGATACACTCAAGCCTGTTAACCTAGCTACTTGTTCTACTGTCATCCCAGTTTCCAGTAAGTTACGCGCAGTTTGTAGTAACTGAGATTCTGCTCTCTCTGCGCGTTGGCGTTCCTTTTCTTCTGGCGTTGGTAATAATTCTCCTGCCAAGTTTGCCCAGCGCAACCAAATAGCATCAATACCTTTATAATTTCCTTGCCACAATTGCAAGGCTAAACCTAAAGATTGACTCACCAACTGGTTTTGAGCATTGATTGTAATGGGTTGATAAACACCTTTTTCGTTCGAGCAACCAGCCAAATCATCAGGATTAAAAGGGTCATACCAGAAATATTCTGGTACACGCATTTGATTTTGATAAATCAGTTTTTTCTCATTTTTGTCTGCTTGTGCTGTGCTGTCAGAAAGTAACTCAATAACTACATCTGGTGCTTTACCTTCTTCCCAAACTACCCAACTGCGACGTTCACCTTTCGGAACTCCCAACACAGCAAAAAAGTCTGGCCCTTTAAAATCTTTGTTTCGCACCTGTGCCAGACTGTAATAAACAAACATATTCCCGCCAACAAATCCATCCTCCCTTTGTTCCAACCAAGGAATTAACGCATCTATGAGCAAATCCATCTGAGCTTTATGCCGGGCGCTTTCCATTGGTACACCGTCATCAAGTGGAAGTTCTGCTTGAGTGGGTGGGAGTTGAATATCTGGTGCAGCTAGGGTAGTGTCTGACATAGCTTTTCACCGATTAGTAATTGTTGCGGGTATTTTTATATTAATTGATGGTCAAAATTTTTCGATAGCGATCGCACTTTCCTTAATCAAAAAAGGTGGGACTATCCCCACCCTCACGATTAAGAACCTAAAACCTCAGCTGTTTTCTCTTTATCTAACTTGAACATCAACACACCCAAAGGTGGTAAGCACAAATCCAACGAATAAGGACGATTGTGCATTGACCAATCATCTGTCCATTTACCTCCTAAGTTACCCATATTGCTACCGCCATACTGACGAGCATCACTATTAAACAACTCGGTATAAAATCCTTTTTCGGAAACACCAATGCGGTAATGAGAATGAGGTTGGGGTGTGAAGTTACAAATCACCACGATAAAACCGTCAGAATCTTTGTCACGGCGGATAAAGGAAACCACACTGTGACGGTTGTCGCTACAATCAATCCAGTCAAAACCTTCTCTGGCAAAATCTTGGGTATATAGAGATGGTTCAGAACGGTAAATGTGGTTGAGTTCTTTAAAGAATTGCTTTAATTGTTGATGTGGCTCAAACTGTAGCAATTGCCATTCCAAATCAGCCCAGACATTCCACTCGCTCCATTGTCCAAATTCCATGCTCATAAACATGGTTTTCTTGCCTGGGTGAGCAAACATATAAGTAAACAAACAGCGCACATTGGCCATCTTCTGCCATGTATCACCGGGCATTTTACCAATCATGTTGCTCTTACCATGTACAACTTCATCATGGGACAAGGCCAACATGAAGTTCTCGCTGTGGTTATACCACATACTAAATGTGATGTTATTTTGGTGGAATTGGCGGAACCAAGGATCCATGCTGAAGTAATCCAGCATATCGTGCATCCAACCCATGTTCCATTTCAAGTTAAAACCTAGACCGCCTGTGTAGGTTGGCCAAGAAACCATCGGCCAAGACGTTGATTCTTCCGCAATGGAAAGCACACCTGGGAAGTAACTAAAAATTAGGTGATTTACTTGACGTAAGAAATCCGCCGCTTCTAAGTTTTCTCTTCCACCGTATTGATTAGTAACCCATTCACCCTCTTTACGGCAATAGTCGAGATATAGCATCGAAGCCACAGCATCTACACGAATGCCATCTATGTGATATTTGTCGAACCAAAACAGGGCATTTGCAGCTAAGAAATTCCTGATTTCGTTGCGATTGTAGTTGAAAACCAGAGTTCCCCATTCTTTATGTTCACCTTTGCGGGGGTCTGCGTGTTCGTATAAGTGAGTACCATCAAAGAAAGCTAAACCATGTCCATCTTTGGGGAAGTGTCCGGGAACCCAATCAACAATTACGCCAATCCCGTTTTGATGACATTGGTCAACAAAATACATAAAATCTTCCGCACTACCAAACCGGGAAGTGGGTGCAAAATAGCCAGTGACTTGATAACCCCAAGACCCATCAAAAGGATGTTCCGCAATTGGTAACAGTTCTACATGGGTATATCCCAAATCCTTAACATAGGGAATCAGTCGGTCTGCTAATTCCCGATAAGTTAAAAATCGCGCACCTGGCTTAAGTTCGGAAACAATAACTACAGGCTCAGTCTCACCATTGGGAAGCGTAGGTGGTTCAGCACTAGAAGCGTGTAACCAAGAACCTAGATGGAGTTCGTAAACAGATACAGGTTGGGTTAAGGGGTCGGCGTGACGACGCTTTTCTATCCAGTCTTCGTCATTCCATTGATATGAACTTAAATCAGTAACGATAGATGCTGTTTTTGGGCGGGGTTCTTGCTGAAAAGCAAAAGGATCAGATTTTTCGTAAATGTGTCCTTCAAAATTTTTAATTTCATATTTGTAAGGTTCCCCTACCCCGATTTCGGGAATGAATAATTCCCAAACCCCGGTGGAGCCTTTACGCATTTGATGTTTGCGTCCATCCCACAGGTTGAAATCTCCCAGTAAAGAAACGTTACGGGCGTTAGGGGCCCAAACAGCAAAATAAACACCTTTCACACCGTCGATTTCGGTGGCGTGCGCTCCTAATTTTTCATAAATTCGATGATGGTTGCCTTCTGCAAACAAGTGTAAGTCAAAGTCGGTTAGGTGGGGAGAACGGAAGGCGTAGGGATCATAAGTGACTCGCTCATGTTCTCCTTCTTGAATGCGTAACTGGTAGTTGGCGAGTTCTGGAGTTTCAATCGTACATTCAAAAAAATGAGGATGATGTACGGCTTGCATTGGGTATTCTTGTCGTTCTTGGGGAACGATTACCCAGGCTGCACTGGCGTTTGGTAGATAGGCGCGTACAGCCCACACTTTTTTACCATTTTGTTCTACGGGATGAGAACCAAGTATTTCAAATGGGTCGTGATGCTGATTCCAAACTATACGGTTAACCTGTTCCTGAGCGATCGTGGCTATGGACATGAAGCTACCTGTGTTGAATAAAGTGATTAACTAAAGCGACTTTTTTAATATCTATATATATTCTTTACATTTATTTGCAATTTATCGCCACCGTTATAGTACATCAGATAGGTACAAGGGATATGAGGAGAAGAAGCAATCACAGATGACAAATGACTATGGACTATAAATCTAAAAAAGGGAACAACTGAAGCAAGGTTTTACGTATTCGCAGCAGAAAGACGGTTTGCCGCAGTTTGGTGTTTAATTCTGGTGGTGGAACTTTTTGGAGTTGTGCTTGTAGTTCTACGTATTCGGCAGCGCTTACGGGTTTGCCATCAATGGGCGATCGCGCCTCTATAATAATTTCTGTGCGTAATATCTCTTCTGGGATGTCTTCCGGTGGTGGTAAGGCCATGACGGCTGATCCGCAATGGCTAATTAACCACACACCCAGACTAGAGGTTATACTCAAAACCCCCAATATTATTTGCTTGGTAGATTTTACTTTTTTCATTTCATCACCCTAAAGTCAAAATCAAGCCACTAAAGAAAAGAAATAAGCTAAAACACATCTAAATTACAGAATCACCTGTAAAGGTCGTCATTGATCATTTGTATTGACAAGGGACAAATGACAAATGACGATCTCAACCAGAGAATTTGCCACTTGAATGCACACCAGCTTAACAAGCGCACATTCAAAATTTAAATGGACACTCGTATGTGGTGTTAACCAACATTACCAGTGTCCAATAATTACTGTCTTAGCTGAACAGATGTATGAAATTTGCTGGAGTTAGGTATCCACTCTCCGAGAAATAGGAAAACTCAAGCGATTGTCAAGAACTAAGGTGTTTTGGTAGGACTTGCTGTGGGGGAAGCAGTAGCAGCAGGAGTAGTTATTGCAGAGGGGGAAGTATTTGGTGTAGACCCAGTATCGGAGGGTTCACCTGTAGCAGCTGGTGTAGTTGTAGCATTAGGTGTTGTATTGTTACCACCTTCACATGCTCCTAGAACT